>VEPD01000341.1 GCA_012027035.1 Ruminiclostridium sp.
AAAAGTATTGGTAAATTGAGGTGGTACCACGGGAATAAGACTCTCGTCCTCTGAGTTATTCAGACGGCGGGAGTTTTTTATTTACTATAACTACGAAAGGGATATGGTTATGATGTCAATTGATGAACAGATCAAAATTATCGCGAAAGGAACAGAAGAAATCATTAGTATTGATGATCTGAGGGGGAAACTGGAAAGATCATATAAAACAAGTACACCACTGACTGTGAAGCTTGGGCTTGATCCAACAGCACCGGATATTCACCTTGGCCATACGGTGGTTCTACGAAAAATCAAGCATTTTCAGGATCTGGGGCATAGAGCTGTCATTATTATCGGTGACTTTACTGGAATGATTGGCGACCCTACAGGCAAATCAAAGATAAGGAAGCAGTTATCACGGGAGGAGGTTGTAGAAAATGCAGAGACATATGAGAAACAGATTTTTAAAATACTTGACAGGGAAAAGACAGAAGTGAGATTTAACAGTGAATGGCTCTCAGAGCTCAATTTCGCGGATATTATCAAGTTGGCTTCCAGGTGTACTGTTGCGAGAATGCTTGAAAGGGATGATTTTCAGAACAGGTTTCAGGAGCACGAAACCATAGGTATCCATGAATTTTTTTATCCTTTAATGCAGGGATATGATTCGATTGAGTTAAAGGCGGATGTTGAGATCGGAGGTACCGAACAGCGATTCAATATTTTGATGGGGAGAAACCTGCAAAAAGACTATGGTCAGGAAAGTCAGGTTGCCATATTCATGCCTCTCCTTGAAGGTACGGATGGAGTGGAGAAAATGAGCAAAAGCCTTGGCAACTATATCGGTATAGATGAGGAACCAGACGATATGTATGGAAAGGTAATGTCAATACCTGATATTATAATAACAAGGTATTTTGCGCTTGTCACCGATATCCATCCGGATGAACTGGCTGCGATAGAGGAAGAACTGGGCGCAGGCAATGCTAACCCGCGTGATGTCAAGATGAGGCTTGCTAGAGAAATAACAGCTTTATACCATGGACCGGATGCGGCGGCTATGGCTGAAGAACAATTCAGAATGGTGTTTCAAAGGCGTGAAATTCCGGATAACATTACGGAATATGAGATTTCACCGGGTATATTTGGCAGCGATGGGGTGGATGCTGTAAAGCTTCTTGTACAGATGGGATTTTCCTCAAGCAATAGTGAAGCCAGAAGGCTTATTTTGCAAGGGGCACTGAAAGTGAACGGCAATAAGCTGGGTTCTTTCAAGATTTCCGGTTTGTGCGACGGTGATGTCATTCAGGCCGGCAAGCTTAAATTTATAAAAATAAAAATCCAACCGGGGCTGGTCGTCGGCAAAGCCGACCGGGCGGTTAAGCAACCGAGGTGAGTATTTTGGATTCAGATGGATATTATTATTAACCACTCCGACAGATCTGAAGTGATCCGTTGGAGCGGTTTTTTTGATGCTTATATATAATTTATACGCATTGCTTCCCTGACTTGTTCCAGAGTTTCTGCACCTTCAGTTCTTGCTTTCCCACTTCCGGATTGAAGAATGTCACGAATATACTCAGGCTTTTCCTCAAGAAACTTCCTCTTTTCCCTTATAGGAAAAAGAAAGGTATTTAGTACTTCGGAAAGCATTTTTTTGCATGAAGTACAACCGATAGCGGTATTGCGGCACATGGAACAGATATTTCCGTATTCTTCCTGATTAAATACTTTGTAATATTCGCTTAATACGCAGATTTCAGGGCTTCCTTTATCTTTCAGAGTAATTCTTGCCGGATCGGTAACAGCAGCTTTTACTTTGCTACGAACCGTTTCTTCATCATCGGAAAGGAAAATTGCATTTCCAATACTTTTACTCATTTTTGCATTACCATCCAGACCTACAAGCCTCGGACATGAGCCGAGCAAAGTGTCAGGTTCTTTTAAAACCGGCTTGTAAAGGCTGTTAAATCTCCGGACGATTTTTCGTGTAACTTCCACTACAGGAAGCTGATCTTCACCCACGGGAACCAGGTCGGCGTTGCAGAAGGTAATATCTGCAGCCTGGCTTACCGGATACCCGAGAAACCCATAACTTAAATCCCTGAATCCGTATTGTGCGGCTTCTGTTTTGATGGTCGGGTTGTGCTTAAGTGCATTTACCATTACAAACATGGAGTAGAATACTGTCAATTCCGCAATTTGTGGAACCATTGACTGGATGAAGATATGTGATTTTCCAGGATCGATTCCTACAGATAAATAATCGATACAGAGGTCATATACGTTTTGCTTTAATATTTCCGGATGTTCAAAATGAGTTGTTAAAGCCTGGACATCAGCGATGATAACAAACTGCTCATATTCATCCTGAAGCTTTACTCTGTTTTCGAGACTGCCTGCATAGTGACCGATATGGAGACGGGATGTCGGCCTGTCTCCGGTCAGGATTCTTTTTTTCCTGATCATAACATTTCCTCCATTCTGATTTTAAATAATGATTTGTAAAAATCCACCACCAGCCATCTTCCATGTCTACCACCTCCCTGGATCGTTGGTCAAAGACCTTATTGTCAACTATAAATCGCCCGGCAGAAAATAAAAAACCTTCTATCCCTAAGAAAATTAAGGGACAGAAGGCTATCTTCTGCGGTACCACCCAAATTGGCAAAGCAACAATTTATGTTGCAGCCCGGCTTGTTTTTACAGACTATCATCTGCGTCCTATTGATAACGGGTGGAATCCCGGCAGTTCCTAATAAGGTAAAGGGACACACCCGCTCTGTAACGGGTATTCCTTTCCAGGAGGGAATGTACCTTCCTGTTCAGACTGCGCTCACAGACCCATTCATCCAAGACGTCCATACCGCATTTTCACCGTCGCGGCTCTCTGAAATGTTAGTCTAGAATTACTCTTTCTGTTCATTGCTTTTTATATTATTATCATTATTATTATCATTCTAACTCTTTCTATAAATTCTATCAAGCCAAAATCTTTTTTGTATCAGTATTTTTAGTACTTGTGATAAAATAATGAAGTAATTTACCAGATTAAACAAGGAACAAACCATGAAATGGCAGATCATTCATATAGTGAAGTACTAAAAAAGTTAAAGGGTGGACGGAATGCGAAAAGAAAAAGAAGTTCTGGCACAATTGCTTGATTTTGCAGCCAGTGAGGATAGGGTAAGGGCGGTCATATTTAACGGGTCAAGAGTAAACCCCAATATTGAAAAGGATATATTCTGTGATTACGATGTTGTTTTTTCCGCAACCGAACCGGAGTATTATCTTGGAAATCAGGGATGGATTCAACGATTCGGTGAACTTGTCATTATGCAGCAGAATGATTGCAAAATCGGAGAAAAGGATAAATATATCTTCCTTATGCAATTCAAAGACGGTGTAAGGATCGACCTGTCATTCGACCCGATAGAATGCATTGCCCAGACCATTGCCAGCGACAGCCTGACGGAGGTGCTTCTTGACAAGGATAAAATTATTAAGCCCCTTCCTCCTCCAGTTGACAGTATGCATTATGTAAGTAAGCCCACTGAAATAGAATTCAACAAAGTTATGAATGAAGCATGGTGGATACAGACATATGTGGCAAAGGGTATCTTGCGCGACGAATATCCTTTGGTAAGATATATGTATGATGTGATTCTACAGGAATGCATTATAAAGCTTTTGTCCTGGTATGTCGGGTTGCATTACGATTGGAATATAAATATAGGGAAATGTGGAAGATGGCTGAAAAAATATCTCCCGGAGCCTTTGTTCAATGAGTTTAAGGCGGCCTATTCAGGCGGAGGTTATGAGCAAATATGGGCAGCCCTTTTCAATGTAGGTGACCTTATAAGAAAAGTCGGCACTGATGTAGCACAAAGGCTTGGTTATAAATACCCTTTGCAGGATGATATAAATGTTACCGAATATATAAAAAGAGTAAAGGCATCGAAAAAGGATGCAACAGAATTTAACTGATATGAAATGGAGGAATTATGTATGGACGGTGAGATATTTGAAAAGTCGTCGGCTCTTGTAAAACGTAGCTTTACAGGTGTATTGGGTACTGTTGACGATAATGGCATCCCCCAACTGAAAGCCATGATAAAAACAGAAGCAACCGGGATAAAAGAATTCTGGTTTTGCTCCAACACTTCATCCAGGAGGGTTACGACCCAATAGTAGTGAAGGCAGGATAATCGTATGAAAAGGGATATTGTCTTTACCGTGAACATAATACTGCTTACAATCGTTCCTCTGTAAAAGACATCAACAACTTACTCTTCTCTTCATTGCATTCCTAAATATATTTATCCATATAATAATATGCTTTATTCCTTTAGTCAATGGTTTAATTACAATTAGATACGACACAGTGGTATTCAAAATAAATGATATCTTGATGTAGAGATGAAGTAAAAACTAAGGGGGGTGATAAAACATCACCCCTTTTCCATTTCAGGGCTACAAAAGTTAACACTCCTGCAATAAGCTGGAATCCGCTAAAATTCAACTAAAGGGGGATGAAAAGTTTAGAGAGTAACAATTAATAAACTAGGCAGTTGAAGCACCGTAAGTGTTTTTTGACTTAGGTGTTTTTTTGCGCCCTTTTTTAGGCACTCAAGTTTTCATTCGCTATATTACCAATCCGGGCTCCGGATTTAAGCCTCAGGATGAATGTTTATCGGTCATCTTCAGGCTTAGGAAGGAGAATCCTTTTAGTTTATAGACTGCGGTTTTCATTTCTTAAAGAAACAATTTTATAACTCTCAGGCATGTATACTGAGGGTTTTCGTATTTCTTACGGGAAATCACTTATATTCTATATAATTTTGGTTTGCCTTGTAAAACCCCTATTTTTCTGCTAAGATAAAGAAAAGAAATATAAATTGGTGATGAAATGGAATAGCCAATTTTCAGCATTAATGAAATAAAAATAATACTATTTCCGGCATTTCAAACTGGCCTTGGAAAAGCATCAAGAATGAGAGCTATGGCAAAGTACCTTTATATTAGATTATTTTATGGAGTTGATATTTTGTGGATTTAACCTACCTTGATGATGAAGGTTATAAAGATATACCGCTTTTAAAGATGGAATATAACAAACATGGAGGTTTACCTTTCTTTGTCCGCAAATATAGGACAAAAACATTAAATATATCGCTGCACAGACATGAATATACTCAAATCAATTATGTATGTCATGGTAAAGGTAAGCATTTCATTAAGGGAAATGAATTCTGTATATACAAAGGTGACATATTTGTAATACCTCCTTATGTTCCTCACTGCATTATTACTTCGGATGATTCGGATATGGAGATTTTCGAATTTGAGTTTGAAGCTGGTTTTGTGAATCAAAGCTTTGATAGTACTGAAAATATAGAATCATTTTTTGATTTTGCTTATCTGGAGCCCTTTCTCGTGTGTGAAAATTATGTAAAACCCTGCTTGAACCTTACAGGCAAAGTTCAACTTGATGTGGAGAGTATATTAAGCGAGGTACTGATAGAATATGTAGAAAAACCGGCCGGTTATAAACTGCTTATCAAGGCGGAACTTCTAAAACTTCTGGTATTGGTGGGCAGGGAGTTTACTAAAAATGTTAAAAAATCTGCCACAGGTTCCGTCTATTGCTTACATAGAGATGTAATCTTCAATGCGGTTAAATATATTAATGAGCATTATGCTGAGGAGCTTTATATTGAGGACATAGCAAATAAATTCCTGCTATCACAGTCATATTTCAGTTATCTTTTTAAAATACTTACCTTAAAAAGCTTTACCGAGTATTTGAATGATTTGAGAATTATAAAAGCAATGGAGCTTCTTGAGGAAAGTAACAAGAGGGTTCTTGATATTTGTTTTGATGTCGGATTTAATAATGTAAATCATTTCAACAGGCAGTTCAAGCGATATACTGGAAGATCACCGCTTTCATATAGAAAAAGTCTGGGTACTTCATAGATACGGTCAATTATACAATAGAATTTGCAAAGAAAAATAAAATTGACTCCTGTATACTTATTAATGTGTATGCAGTGCAACTGAATATGAGGACTGGAGGCTTATATTTTTATGGGAAACAAACTTGCAATACTAGGGGGTCCAAAAGCAGTTAACAGTGAACCGGGTGATTTATTTACATGGCCGATTGTCACAAAAGAAGATGAAGATGCAGTGCTGGATGTTCTTCGAAATTGCGGAATGTCGGGCACTGATGTCACAATGCAGTTCGAAAGGGAATTTGCCCAATGGCAGGGTGTAAAATATGCTCTGGGGCACAATAATGGGACATCTGCGCTGCAAACGGCCATGTTTGCTTGTAAAATAGGAGTAGGAGATGAGATTATCTGTCCGAGTGTGACTTACTGGGCATCGGCAGCACAAGTCTTCTCGCTGGGAGGTACGGTAGTATTTGCGGATATTGACCCGGTTACTCTTTGTATTGACCCGAAGGATATTGAGAATAGAATTTCTGACAAGACCAAAGCCATCATGGTCGTACATTATCTCAGTCATCCTGCCGATATGGATTCGATTATGGAGATCGCTGGAAAATATAAAATTAAAGTGATTGAAGACGTATCCCACGCACAGGGAGGTCTGTATAAAGGCCGGAAGCTTGGTACTATCGGTGATGTTGCAGCTATGTCGCTTATGACGGGTAAATCTCTGGCAATGGGGGAAGCGGGCATGCTTGTTACCAATGACCTTGAGATTTATGAAAGAGCTATAGCGTTTGGGCATTATGAAAGGTATACGGATACCATACATACCGAAGAATTGAAGCCATATGCAGGGCTGCCCATGGGTGGGTATAAATACCGCATGCATCAGCTAAGCTCTGCAATGGGATGAGTTCAGCTTAGATATTATGATGAGCGGTGTACGGAAATCAGAAAAGCTATGAATTATTTTTGGGATTTGTTAAAAGGTGTGCCCGGTATATGTGCGCACCGTGTTCCAGAAGCTTCTGACAGCAATATGGCCGGTTGGTATGCTCCTCATGGGCTTTACCGTCCGGAAGAATTAGGAGGGCTTTCAGTAACCCGGTTTACTGAAGCTGTAAGAGCAGAAGGGGTGAATGATTGCTCTCCTGGATGTAATTTAGCACTGCATACTCACATATTGTTCAATACCTGTGATGTATACGGGCATGGCAAACCTACCAGGATTGCAAATTCTGCCAGAGATGTCCGACTGCTTGACGAGAGCCTTCCGGTTAGTGAAAGGATTGGAACGCTGACTTATAGTATCCCATGGTTTAAGCATTATAGGCTGGAAGTTATTGAACAATATGCAGAAGCATTCCGTAAACCGGCTGAGAACTATAAGGAATTGTTGATGGATGATAAGGGCAATTCTGAAAAACTTGGCGGCTGGCATTTTTTCAGACACCGCTGATAAATGGGGGGAATATGTAAATGGAAGAAAAAGAATTGGGATTCGGTATTATTGGTTGCGGGATGATATCAAATTGGCATGCTGAAGCCATACGTGCAATAAGAGCTACCAGGCTGGTTGGAGTAACCGATACGAATGAAAAATCGGCATTTGAGTTTGCACAAAAAAATAGTACTGTTGTATATCATTCGGTAGAGGATTTACTTGCATCACCTGAAATCAATGTCATATGTATATGCACCCCCAGCGGGATGCATGCACCGCTTTCGGTCAAGGCTGCAAATGCAGGCAAGCATATTCTGCTTGAAAAACCCATGGCTTTGAATTTAAAAGAGGCAGATGAGATAATTGCAGCTTGTGAAGCCAATAACGTCAAAATGGAGGTTATTTCACAGTTGAGATTTGCTGATGCGGTAAAACAACTTAAGAATATTGTTATGCGGGGTGATCTCGGTAGATTGGTATCTGGTGATATCTATATGAAGTATTACCGTTCCCAGGAGTATTACGACAAAGGTGGATGGAGAGGCACGTGGAAAATGGATGGCGGTGGTGCTTTGATGAATCAGGGTATACATGGAATTGATTTGCTTCAGTACATAATGGGACCGGTAAAGTCGGTATTTGCATATGCCAGAACTCTTGCACGGGCAATAGAGGTGGAGGATACGGCTGCTGCGATTCTGGAGTTCAAAAGTGGCGCTTTGGGCGTTATTCAGGCTACGACCTCCATATATCCAGGTTCACCGCGAAGGCTGGAGATTAATGGAAGCAAGGGGACTATAGTACTTGAAGAAGATAGTATTGCTTCCTGGACCGTTGAAGGATGTGAAATGCCTGAAGATATTGCACTGGGA
Source organism: Ruminiclostridium sp. (assembly GCA_012027035.1). GTDB lineage: Bacteria > Bacillota > Clostridia > Acetivibrionales > DTU013 > MnB-11. The sequence continues at coordinate 8,259 of VEPD01000341.1, forward strand.
CATACCAACTCTAAAGCATCAAGAGATCCGGCGGCATTCAGTATTGAAGGGCATATCAGGCAGTTCAATGACATGGCGGATGCAATCAGGAATGATAGAAAACCTCTTGTTGACCAATATGAAGGTAGAAAGTCAATTGAGATTATAATGTCAATATATGAATCATCACGTACGGGAAAGGTAGTAGAATTTAAAAACTTAACATAGTATCGATGTCGCTCGCTAGCTTTTATTATTATTTTATAGGTGTCATAATATTAAAACTCTGATCAATGCTATCCTGCAGCAATAAGAATGTGTTCCACTTATCAATAGTTTATAAAACTTGTTTTATATGTTGCATCCTTTCTTAAATCAATATCTTTTTTCCCCTGCCCTTTTTCATAATTTGTACCCATCACAGAATCCTCCCGACTCTTACCATCTATAATAATTTATGTGGTCTGTAAGCGTATTGTTATATAATGGAAAATATAAAAGAATTGCCGGAAGCTATTATCCTTGCATCAGGGCCGGTGGTCAACTTTTGGGTTTTACCGGTTTATACCCAACAATTGCGAAGTAAAATATGAAAAAGATATTACTGCCGATTTACAAAACAGAATACTAATGCTAATATAAATAAATGGAGGCGAGATAATGATAGTTGACAGTATAGAAAATGCAGGCCAGTATTATTGTATTGGTACGAGAATTGAAAAGGCGTTAAGGTATTTAAAGGAAACAGATTTTTCAACCATGAAGCCCGGAAGGTACGAGATTGAAGGAAGCAATATATATGTATTATTGCTGGAGTATGATACTAAACCGGTAGTTGAGGGCAAATGGGAAGCTCACAGGAAATATATTGATGTCCAGTATATGGAAGAAGGCGCAGAACTGCTTGGCTATAGCTTGCTTAGCAACCTTGAGGTTATCAGGGAGTACAACGCTGAAGATGACTATGCCCTTCTTAAGGGTAAAGGGGATATGATTACTTTAAATTCAGGAACATTTGCAATATTATACCCTGCGGATGCCCATATGCCGGGTATGGAATTGGGAGCTCCCAAACCGGTTATCAAGGTAGTTGTTAAAATATTAATAGCATAGTTGATGGTACTGAAAAAATCTCTGCATATGCATTTGTGTCAATCAAAGTATATAAATATTAAAAATATTATCTATTATTATATCTTTTTGAATAGGTGTATAGATTTCTATTCAAATATGATTTCTTGAGCAAAATATACCAAAATATAATAAAAATATACAAATAAATCTTTTTTGACAAAAGATTATGGTATAATATTAGCGTTCAGGTATTTTCATCAATGAAGTTTCTTTGAGCGATATGAAACTTGGCACGGAGGTATTTATATGGAAAAAACATCAGAAACGTCAAAACCAATAAAGACATTAAATTTAAAAAATAAGCAAAGAATTAAATCCACTCTTGTTGCTAAGGTTACCGCTCTAATTGCAATATCTATCATACTTGTATCGGCTGTATCAAATTTCATAGTTTATGACTTAAGCTATAAGGCATTAAAGGATGAAATCAAGGATAAGATAATGCTGCTTGCCTCCGTTGCGGCAGTTTCCATTGACGGGGATGAACTTTCAACTGTCAAAACCGGTGAAGATGAAGGAAATGAAACCTATCTCCGGATTCAGAAAAAGCTGCAGAAAATCCAGGGAGATAGTATTGGGAAGATAAGGTACATCTATACCCTGGCAAAGACGGGGGATAATTATACATATGTTTTGGATGCATCACCAATAGAGGATACAGAGAACCATTCATCTGTGGGAGATGTGTTCGATACTCAGTCATATCCTACGGCCATAGAGGGATTTAAAAGGCCTGTTGTAGAAAATGAACCCATTCCGGATGAGGAATTTGGTGGAATATCACAATCGGGTTATGCTCCGATAAGGGATAAGGCGGGTAATGTTATTGGAGCGCTTGGGGTTGATATCGACGTATCGGTGCTTTTGAAAGATCAGGCGGAAATGAGACAGGCAGGGATGACAGCTTTGGTTTGTGCACTTTTGCTTGCTCTATTGCTTGGGGTTCTATTCTCCAGGTATCTTACCAAACCGATTCTTATTTTGACGAAAGGAACTAAGAGCGTTGCTGAAGGCGATCTTAGCGTATCCGTAAAATTAAAACGAAATGATGAATTGGGCCAACTGGCAGATTCATTCAATTCGATGATTCAAGATCTCGATATGGCAGATAAGTCGCTAAAAAAATATAATCTTGAATTAGAGGATAAAATCGCTGAGAGAACAGCTGCGTTATCTGAGACAAACAAGGAAATCAAAGATATTCTGGATAACATAAGCCAGGCCATTTTCACAATTGATGACAGATTAATGTTCAACCCGCAGCATTCAAAGTTTGCCTACCATATTTTTGGCAAGGTTTCCTTTGCAGATAAAAATATGCTGGATGTCTTTTTCCCTCTCATAGAACAAAAGGCTTTAAAAGAAAGTATGGCTTTATGGCTGAACAAGGTCTTTGAAAGCGACGGAATAGGCTGGGACGACCTGGAGGCACTTCAGCCTGTAAGGGAAATTGCGATATATTCCAATGATAATATTGGCGGGATTACTAAATATATTAATATGAATTTTCAGCGTATAACTGATATCTACGGACCTGACTCTAAAGAAAAAGTGTCCAAAGTAATGCTTATAGTTCAGGATATTACTGAGAAGAAATCTCTGCAAATGGAGATGGTTGCGAAAGAAAAGGAATACAAGGATAACATCAATCAGATCGTTGAAATAATAAAAATGGATCAGGAACTTTTTCAGGACTTTATTACCGAATGCAAGGATAATTTGATCTGCTTCGAACCCAAGTTGATTCAGCTTAAGGATGATAAAGGGAATATGGAACTGGTTAATGAATTATTCAGGATCATGCATACAATCAAGGGAAATGCCAAAATCTTCAAACTTGAGAGGATTGTCGGAGAAGCGCATGGTATTGAGAATATTTTCTCTGCAATTAAAAAGGGTGAAGTAGTTTTAACGGATAGTACTTTGGATGAGACATTTAAAAAACTTGATAAATTCAATGCATTGTTCAATGAAACCTTGGATATCTTTTACAAAATAGTGCAGAGTAAAAGAACTGATTTTGGCAAAATCCGCTCAGAAAAAAGGAATGCGGAAGATAATGAAGTAATAAAAGTTAAAGTTAATGAAATAAATAGATTGGCCGAGCTTATAAAAAGAGCCAATAGGCTCATTATGCAGGAAGATTCCGTAATACCGGCCTCTGAAATGGGGTCTGAGAAAGCAAAGGAAATTGAAAATGTTTTCAAAGAAACCGGTGAACAGATAAAATCCATACGCAAGGTCTCTTTCAGCAGGCTTTTTGCAAGATTCCCCTGAATGATCAGAGATGTCTCGATGGAACTCGATAAAAAAGTAAGGTTCGTTACAAGTGGTGAAGATTTACATGTTGACAAGTATATTTATGATAATTTATCCGAACTTTTAATTCATATAATACGTAATTCATTGGATCATGGCATTGAAAAACCTGATGAAAGAATTAAATTGGGAAAAACAAAAGAAGGCATTGTAAGACTGGATATAACTGAAGAAGGTACCGAGCTTGTAGTTGCAATCAGTGACGATGGCAGGGGCTTGGATAACGACAGGATAAAAGCTAAAGCGGTAATGAAAGGGCTGATTTCACCGGAACAGGCATTGGTAATGTCCGATGAAGAGACTTTTAATCTGATTTTTTCACCGGGATTCAGTACGATTGACGAAGTTACGGATATTTCCGGACGGGGAGTCGGAATGTTTGCTGTAAAGACGTCCGTAGAAAATAATTTAAAAGGCAGGGTAAAAGTTGAATCAAAAAAGAGCAAAGGTACTATGATAACCCTTAGCATACCAATTGCAAGCTGAAAAAGGAGTATGGTAAAATGGCAAAAGTCTTGATTGTTGATGATTCATCTTTAGCTAGAAAGTTTTTAAAGAGAATATTATTAAAAGCCAACCATGAAGTGATTGCTGAAGCTGAAAACGGTGAAAAAGGGATACTTGAATTCAAAAGAGTAAAGCCGGAGATTGTGACAATGGATCTGGATATGCCTGGAATAAATGGCATCGAGGCATCAAAGAGAATTCTGAAAGACTATCCTGAGGCAAGGATTATTATAATAAGCGCTCATGAAAAAAATGACTTGATGGATGAAATGGATAAATACGGTTTGAAACATTATATCATTAAACCTGTAACGGACGAAAATGTGAGGGAAGCATTTCAAAGAGCTTTATGGGATGTTAGCGATGAGGTCGCCATAAAGGCTCCGGATAATGTCAAAGCAGATAATATATCAGAAGCCAAAGTGTCAGAAACTAAAGCGCCAAAAGCCAAAGTACCGGAACCCAAAGTGTCTGTATGCCATCATTCCGTTATGAATATCTTTGCAGCTATAAAAACGGGGGAGGAGGGAAAGATATTATCGCTTCAAATTGAAAAGGGGATACCTCTTAATGATTTCATGGAAGAAGATCCAATAGTTCTTGGTTATGAATCAAATGGTTTGTATATTTTATCTCAGTGTGTGATTTCAAATATCGACACTGCCAATAAATCTCTGAAGGTTGAAATAATCAACAGTAATCCTTTTGAAGCCGAGACTACGTATCAAAACCTTCCCGCGTCCATATATGTAGATATTAGAGAAATAAGTACCCGCAAGCGGCATCCTGCTGTAATAAAGATTTTCAAGGTGAATGAAATACTTTTTAAGTCTAAAGTTGATTTTGTTAATAATGCCAAGGTGAGTTTTGACATTTTCTACAAAAACAAGCTGCTTCCAATTGATGGCAAGATAATTTCCAAAAGCCCGGGGAAGAAAAACACCGAATATATTATAAAGTTGGAATTTGACGATTACAATACGAAAAAAATATATTTGACGTATCTGCAGGAATTGGCAAGCGACATGGAAAACTCGATACAAAGCATATGAAAACTATGTCTTTCATCCTATGCATCCGGTTTCACTCTTGCATAACCTTTCCTGTTAAAGGATATAATTGCTCCGACTAACGCTATAGCCATGGCTACCAGCATAACGGCATGGTAGGCGGACATGAATGCCGCCGTTTGTCCCGGCGCAGGTTTGCTGACGCCTCCCAGGACTTCAAACAGTGATACGGAAAAGGCAATTCCGACAATCATTCCAAGATTTCTCACCAGGCTGCTGATCCCTCCGGCTATGCCAAGTTTTTGTGGTATAACCGAGCCCATAACGCTGCTGTTATTGGGAGATTGGAACATTCCTGCACCTATGCCCGTGAGCATTGCACCTGGAATTATCTGTAGAAAACCCGCTGTAGCCGAAAGTGTGGAATAATAGAATAAACCCATACCAACAACAAAGAGGCCGCCTGTCGTAAGTGCGAGCGGTCCCATTTTATCGGAGGCGTGGCCGCTTAATGGGGCTATGACAGCCATCATAACGGGAAAAACAGTCATCAGCAGCCCGACCTGGGATGGACTGTACTTAAGAATTTCCTGGAGGTAGAAAGGCAACAGCATAGTGTTGGCAAACATAGCTACAAAAGACAGCCAGCCTGAGAGATTGCCCATCAGGAAGGGCCGGTTGCGGAATAACGACAGGTCGATCAGGGGATGTTGAACCCTGCGTTCTGTTATGACGAATAGGGACAAAAGCCCCAGGCCCATTGTCAGGCTTAGCAGTACCGGAAAACTTGTCCATCCCCATGCTTCCCCGTTATTTATCCCAAGCAGCAAGCTGACCATACCTGCCGTAAAGGTTAATGCTCCCATAAAATCAAAGCTTTCCCTATCGGTTTTCGGCTCATCCGAAGGCAGAATCGACCGGGCTGCCAGGTAGCCAATTATTCCAACGGGCAGGTTTATATAAAAAATGGCACGCCAGTTGGTCAGGGCTATCAGCAGCCCTCCCAGGGCAGGGCCGGCCAGACTTCCAAGTGCGACGACCGTTCCGGTCAGGCCGAGCGCTTTTCCCCGTTCCTGGGGTGGGAAGATGGAGGTGATGATGGCAGCGCTGTTAGCCATCAGCATTGAAGCGCCAACAGCTTGAAACACCCGCATTCCTACCAGGAACCAGATGTTTTGCGACAAACCGCAAAGAACCGAACCCAGTGTAAAAATCAAAAAGCCATAGGAATAAATCTTTTTCCGGCCAATAATGTCCGCTATCCGGCCGAAAACCGGCAGTAAACCTGAAATAGCAAGAAGATAGGACGTAACCACCCATTGGATGACGGATAAATTTGAATGAAGGTGGCTTGAAATGGTAGGTAAGGCAACATTGACGATGCTGCTGTCCAGTGTGGCCATAAAGGTGCCTATGGAAACTGTTGCAAGCACATACCAGCGATAATTGGGCGCATCTTTTATTTTTGTGAACATTATTTGCTCCTTAGCTTAAATTAATAATATCATAGGAGTGTTTTTGTATCAATATGCTTCGACAATATAAAAGCACCGCAATTTACAAACCTCCCCATGAATTGTTTACATAAAAAAACTTCTTCCTGGCTTCAACTATTTCCATTATAATTTTGCAAGAGCGAGAAATAAAAGTTGCAAATTTTCAAAAATATTTATAAAAAACCTTGAATGCGAAATTAGCACGTGTTATAATAATCGCAATAAGTATATTTTAATGTAACACTCAGAACAGGCAAATAACGTGAGAAATACTATGATGCGACGGCGCATGTATGGATATTGTATGGACGTACTCAACGGAGGGTAGGAAAGTTTCTTCCGTGTACGTCTTTTTTATTATTTTTTATGATTGGCAGTGCTTAGCGTAGGTAATTAAAAATGCAATATAGACATCCGAAAGCTGCAAATATTGCAATTATTTAAGCAAAAGCGCACTGCAGGACTTGGAGAATGGAAGAATTGATTATGCCGGATGCAAAGGTATGTGCTTTAAGACTTGACATCGTTATCAAAAACAGCTTGAGGTCGGGCGAAAATATAATACATTTTTAAAATGTAGAAGGGCAAAGATATATAAACGGCGGGATACAGGGGGAACAGAACATGAATGGCTATATAAATTTAAGTGAAGGGGGTTACTAATTATGGGGAAACTTATCGCTCCGGCAGATTACGGGTGCAGCCAGGATATCAGTGAAACTGAAATTTCGATAAAGCTTTTTAAGGATTGTTTTGCAAGATTGCCGGCAAATAGTGTATTTCAATTGGGGAGAAGGAGAGTTTATTATGAATAGATATGAAAAAGAGGATATTGTCAGAATTGTTAAAGAACAGGATGTAAAATTTATTCGCTTACAGTTTACCGATATCTTCGGTATGCTTAAAAATGTGGCAATAACTGCCGAACAGCTGGGAAAAGCCCTGGACAACAAATGCATGTTCGACGGCTCGTCAATTGAAGGATTTGTAAGGATTGAAGAATCCGACATGTACCTGAGGCCGGATCCCAATACCTTTGTAATATTTCCATGGAGGCCTCAAAATGGAAGAGTGGCAAGGCTGATATGCGATGTATACAATCCTGATGGAACTCCCTTCAAGGGAGATCCCCGGTATGTATTGAAAAGGGCATTGAAGAAAGCCGGTGATATGGGGTATGACGCATTCAACGTCGGCCCTGAATGTGAATTTTTTCTGTTTCTCAACGATAATGAGGGAAATTGCACTACAATCACTCAGGACAAAGGAGGATATTTTGATCTTGGACCCATCGATTTAGGTGAAAATGCAAGGAGGGACATGTGCCTTGTTCTTGAAGAGATGGGATTCGAGATTGAAGCATCACATCATGAAGTTGCGCCGGGCCAGCATGAAATAGACTTTAAATATGGGGATGCACTCACCACGGCGGACAGCATAATGACATTTAAAATGGTTGTAAAAACTATAGCGCAGAGAAATGGGCTTCATGCGACATTCATACCAAAACCGATTTTCGGCATCAATGGTTCCGGTATGCATACAAATACATCGTTATTTAAAAATGGAAAGAATGCATTTTATGACGAAAGCGACTCACTTGGACTAAGCAGGGATGCATATTGGTTTATCGGCGGTCTGATGAAAAATATCAGATCTATTACAGCGATAACAAATCCTATAGTAAATTCATATAAGCGTCTGGTTCCTGGTTATGAGGCTCCTGTTTATATTGCCTGGTCCGCAAGGAACAGAAGTCCGTTGATAAGGATACCGGCAGCCAGAGGAGCGTCAACAAGGCTTGAATTAAGATGTCCCGATCCCACCGCCAACCCGTATCTGGTGCTGGCAGCCGTCTTAACGGCGGGGCTTGATGGAATAGCAAATAAGATTCAGCCTCCTTTGGCAATAGATAAAAATATTTTTGAAATGACGGCTGCCGAAAGGGATGCAGAAGGCATCGGATCACTTCCCGGAAGTTTGGAAGAGGCCATAAACGAAATGAAAAACAGTGATTTGCCCAGAGAAGTATTGGGCAGCCATATCTTTGAAAAATACATTGAGGCAAAAGTCGATGAATGGAACGAATACAGGACTAAAGTGAGCAAATGGGAGCTTGACCAGTATCTGGCCAAATACTAGGTGCAGTAATTGCGTAAAGGCCGGTAATCAGCAGAATCAGAAGGAAATGAATTTGAGGCAGGGGGGGGATTATTTGTTTTTCCATAGCCTATGTGGATGCAGATACATTAAGCACTGATGAAAATATAACTTCCGCTATAAATTT
>VEPD01000017.1 GCA_012027035.1 Ruminiclostridium sp.
CACGATGTCGTGAATGTCAAGGTAAATATTTATCTATTCCACAGTTACGCTCTAGGCCAGGTTCCTGGGCTTGTCGACGTCGCAGCCCTTGAGCACTGCCATATAATAAGCAAAAAGCTGCATTGGAGTCACTGCTGCTATGGGAGCCAGCAACGGATCTACGTCGGGGATGCTGATAACCATATCCGCCACCTTTTCCACCCCGGTATTCCGCTCCTGGGTTATAGCCATGACAACGGCGCCTCTGGCCTTGACTTCCCGGATATTGCTCACCATTTTTTCATGCAGCGAATCCTGTGTCATGGGGCAGACCACCAGCGTACCCTTTTCTATAAGTGCAATTGTTCCATGCTTCAGTTCTCCGCCGGCATATGCTTCCGAGTGGATATAGGAAATTTCCTTCAGCTTCAATGAGCCCTCCATGGAAAGCGCATAATCCAGGCCTCTGCCAATAAAGAAAATGCTTTTTGCGTTATAGTGCTGTGCTGCAAACTTCTGGATGTCGTCCCTTCTTGACAGAACCTTTTCAACCGCAGCAGGCATATTTCGCAACCCTGTAATGACGGAATCAAAGGTTTTTTGATCTATAGTCCCTTTTTTGTATGCAAAGTCAAGGGCGATGAGGTACAATGCCGAAAGCTGAGTGCTGTAAGCCTTTGTCGATGCTACTGCAATTTCCGGCCCCGCCCAGGTATACAGCACGTTGTCCGATTCCCTGGCAATGGAACTGCCTACTACATTAACTATGGACAGCACCCTTGCTCCTTTTTTTCTCGCTTCTCTCAGTGCAAATAAAGTGTCGATGGTTTCTCCCGATTGACTGATAATGATCATAAGGCATTTTCCATCAACCAGGGGATCCCTGTACCTGAATTCAGAAGCCAGATCGGTTTCCACAGGCATGCGTGCCAGCTTTTCAATAAGGTATTTGCCAACTACACCGGCATGGTAAGCCGTTCCACAGGCTACAATGTATATCTTTTCCAGGCCCTTCAATTCCTCAGGGGTAATGCTGATTTTATCCAATACCACCTTGCCCCCAATAATCCTTGGATTGATGGTATCCCTCAACACCTTTGGTTCTTCGCACATCTCTTTCATCATGAAATGCTCGTAACCGGATTTCTCCGCCGCTTCTACATCCCAGTCTACGTAGAAAATTTCCTTTGAGGCCTCCGCCCCGTATTTATCGAAAATTGTCACTCCATCCCTGCGGAGAACGGCAATCTCCTTGTCTTCAAGAATATATATATTCCTTGTGTGCTCAAGTATCGCCGGAATATCGGAAGCTATGAAATTCTCACCCTTGCCAACACCTACTATCAAGGGACTATCCTTCCTTGCCGCTACAAACATGCCATCACAGTCCCTGCATATCACACCCAGAGCATATGATCCTTCAAGTTCATGGACGGTGTCTGTCACAGCCTTGACCAGATCGCCGTCATAGTGATATTCCACAAGATGGGCCACCACTTCGGTATCTGTATCGGAGACAAAAATGAAGCCTTTGGACTTAAGAAAATCTTTGATTTTCATGTAATTCTCTATTATGCCGTTATGTACAACGGCAATTCTGCCCGACTGACTGATATGGGGATGTGAATTGACGTCATTGGGTTCTCCGTGGGTCGCCCATCTGGTATGTCCGATTCCAACCGTGCCGGAGAGACTTTCATTTTTAAGTTTTTCTTCCAGTGAAGCAAGCCTGCCCTTGCATTTTATTACTTTCAGATCCAACTCGTCGAATACAGCTACACCCGAGGAGTCATAGCCCCTGTATTCAAGCTTTTTCAGACCATTTATCAATACCGGCGCCGCCGCCTTTTCACCTATATAACCAACTATGCCGCACATATTTTTATGCTCCTTTACATTTAAAATAATTAAATACGCTACGGTCAAAACCATTGACCGCAAAAGCCTTGCTGATCGATGCAAGGTCTGCCGTTTCAGTCCGGAACAACGTCCCGTCAAGGTCGAATATGACAAGTTTATCTTGCATAATGCCACCTTTCTGAAACATGATGCCTTTTTAAAATTAGATTATAAATAGATTAAAATAGACCCAAGAGATAAAGATTGTTCAGGATTAATCACATAGACTTTTTTTGTTTATGCAGTCGCCTGCATTTTTTGTTAAGTCTTTTCGATCGTGATAAACCGGAAGGTATCCGCCGAATATTTCGATACCTGGCATCTCTCGGTATGAAAACCGTTAATGCCAAGCTTCCTTCCCCTCGTCGACACAGATGTTATACCGTGTCCTGGCGCCTTTTAAACCCTATGAAATTTTCTCCTTTCCGGGCAAATGCAGTAATCCTGTCATCATCTGCAAGATATATTCTCTTATACATCACCTGCCTTTGCAAATCATTTACAAATCATATTGAACACATTATCAGTATATTAAATGAGAGCTTGGATTGTCAAACAATTTTTTAAAAACAGCTTAGCTCAATCTTTCCTCTATGACCTTTGCCAGTTCAAATGCCCTGGTGGTTATGTATTCCTTGTCCTTACCTTCAATCATCACTCTGACAAGGGGTTCAGTGCCCGATGGCCTGATGAGAACCCTGCCCTCGCCGTTGAATTCGGACTCAAGCTGCCGGCATAATCCGGCTATGATCTCATCTTCCATATAATTGTGCTTGTTTTGATTTTTTACCCTGGCATTCTTTATGATCTGAGGCAGCACCTCCATGACGGAAGCCAGCTCCGACAGCTTGCAGCCGGATGTTTTCATCGCATCCAGAAGATTAAGGGCAGTTAAAAGGCCGTCGCCTGTTGTATTGTGCTCGAGAAAAATTACATGACCGGACTGCTCTCCACCCAGAATATATCCCTTTTCCAGCATCTCTTCAAGCACATACCTGTCGCCCACCTTTGTCTTGGCAATATTGATACCGTGATTTCCAGCCATGATATCAAGCCCCATATTGCTCATAACAGTAGCAACTATGGTATTTTTTGTGAGCCTGCCACGCTTTTTAAGTTCAAGGCCTATAATAGCCATAATCCGGTCTCCGTCAATCAAGCGGCCGTTTTCATCCACTGCCAGCACTCTGTCCGCATCCCCGTCGAATGCCAGTCCGATATCCGCATCGCATTCACATACGAACTTCTGCAAGCTTTCTATGTGTGTAGATCCGCAGCTGTCATTTATATTGATTCCGTCAGGTTTGTTGTGAATGACACACACATCTGCGCCAAGCTGCAATAATGCTTTGGGCGCCGCTTGATAGGCCGCACCGTTGGCACAGTCCACTGCAATTTTCATACCCTTCAGATCTGCTGGGGCGGTTTCCTTTAGAAAATCAATGTAATCATTCAAAGCGTCTTCCCTGACGCTTTTCACTCCTACCTTGACTCCTGTGGGAAAAGGCAGCTGACCGTCTTCATCCAATATTACAGCCTCTATCCGATCTTCGATTGCATCAGGAAGTTTATAGCCTTTTCCGTCAAAGAACTTGATCCCGTTGAATTCAAAAGGATTGTGCGAAGCCGAAATCACTATACCTGCATCAGCCTTGTAATGCCTTGTGAGATAAGCTACTGCCGGAGTGGGTGCGATTCCAAGGCATATCGCTTCGGCGCCTACGGAGCAAATCCCCGCTACCAGCGCCGCTTCCAGCATATGGCCTGAAATGCGGGTATCCATGCCAACAAGTATCTTCGGTACATGCTTCGTTTCTGCGGTAAGCACAAACGCTCCCGCTCTACCGAGTTTATACGCAAGCTCTGCTGTAAGTTCCGAGTTTGCTATGCCTCTGACGCCGTCCGTACCAAAAAGTCTCCCCATTTATGTAAGCCCCCATATGTATAAAATTTTAATAAATATGCATTAAATACCGTACTATATATTATTCATATTATAACTATTTGATATTGTCTTAACAATCTTTTTATCAATACCGGCATTATTTCACAGGGATAATTTAGAAACCTTCGTTGTAGTAATAGGTCCTGATTATCTGTTCCGCCACCCTCATTCCATCAACTGC
>VEPD01000011.1 GCA_012027035.1 Ruminiclostridium sp.
GAAGCGGTAAAGGATCCTAAAGGCAGGGATGTAATAGAAGAATTTAAAGCATTGATAACTACTGCAAGACCAAAAATCATTTACACCCATAACCCTGCCGATAAGCATGATACGCATGTAGGCGTGGCGGTCAAGCTTATCACGGCGCTGAGGGAGCTGCCGGCAGAGGTGCAGCCGGAAAAGCTTTATGGCTGCGAAGTCTGGAGGAGTCTCGACTGGGTCAATGATGATGAAAAGGTGTATTTCGACGTCTCCGCCCATCCCAATCTTGCTGCAGCTATGCTGGAGGTTTTCGACTCGCAGATATGCGGCGGTAAAAGATACGATCTGGCAACAGTGGGCCGCAGGCTGGCAAATGCCACGTATGCGGCATCCCATGGGGTTGATACGGCTCAAGCGCTTAGCTATGGGATGGATTTGACACCTTTGATCAAGGACAGGGAATTGGCAATAACGGAGTTTATCAGAGGGTATATTGATCGTTTCGCAGATGATGTAGCCGCTCGGGTAGAGAAGGTGAACAAATAATAAATCTCAGAAGATAAAAGAAAACCGGATTTTATTTACCGGTTTTCTTTTTGAGCCTATGAGCTATCATTTTATAACATCTATCCTAAAAGGACTTGATATGCTATTGGGATAATCTGTAAGAGTAAACGTAATTGGTCCGCTTAACGGGGACGTATATTCAAAAACCATGTTGCCTTCCTGTATTCCATGTTCATCGGCAGTTGAGTCTCCGGATGATACGGAATTCAATTCAACCATATTGCTGTCGAAAGCATTGGTAGTAAATACATTATAGCTGTGATTAGAGTTTTTAGTTTCCAGCTTATAAAAAAATGCAATTTTATTATCTTCGTATTTGATGTCCGTTAAAGTAAGTTTGTCATCGGGAGCTTTTATAAATTTTTTATTTTTCAGATCCACAATAACCCGAAGGTCGGCTTTATCAAGGGCGCGCATTGAGTTGCCGGTTATATGGAGCTTACTGGGAGATGTAAAATAATTGCTTTGAAAGTAAAGAGTACGGTGGTTGTCATCATCCTGTGTGCCTGATATGCCATTTATTATAGACCCCCATTCGCGGCCTTCCTCGTCAATTACCTTAAGGTCTTCGAAATAGAATATTTTCATGGTGTTTTCAGGTGCAAGAGAAATCTTCATTTCCAGTCTGGTCGGGCATATCCTGATACTGTCAAAGGTTATTTTCTGACCCCCTACATCAATTGTCCGATTCAAAATATAATCCTTCTCTATATTTGCAAATATGGCTCTGTTAATGGTTACCGGTATTCTAAATTCATGGTTGAGAATTTTTATATCGCTATCTCCAGTTTCAAATACAGATTTAATTAGCTGTTTAGGTTTTTCCGAGGCGTCTTTTTCGTGAACAGCGACCCTTGTAGAGATTATTATATTATCAGACAAAACGAAACCGGATATGAGCATTTCTTTTGGTATGTTGAATACGATTTTCTCTTCAATAACCTTATCTTCCGTAGGTGATGAGCCATATAAAACACTTAAACCAAGATCCTTTCCATTTGCATCAAGAATTTTGGGAGCCTGTATTATGGGCCATTTATAGCCGCCCTTGTTTTCTATGGAGTAGAAAACGATTAAATTTGTATTGTCTGCAATAATATCTTTAACTGTAAAGATAAGGTTTTCAGCCTCTTCAGATTTATCAACCTTTTGAATAAAGGCATTATCGACGGCAGATTGCAAGCCTTTATCATCCGTAATAAGCTTTACGATATATTCAAGGCCAGGGACGCTTGACGCATATGATGCAAAGACAGGAGAAACCCTTACGGCAAATATAAACACGGCTATCAATACAGTTGCCGCTATTCCGGTGAACTTTGATACTGCCTTTGCACCCTTGACTCTTTTGCCTTTTTTTATCCCCTTCAAGATATATGAGTCAATACTCTCAGGTAGCGGATATTCTTTTATCATAATCATCATGTCCTTTCCATAATCTTTTTTAGTTGTCCCAACCCTCTGGACAGCCATGTCTTGACAGTGCCTTCAGGCCTGCTCATTTTTTCGGATATTTCTTCTATGCTCAAATCATCGAAATATTTTAAAATGATCACTTTCCTGAAATCAGGCCTCAGCTGGGACATATAGGAACCGATTTCAAGTTTGAGTGTAGTAGTGTCTTCCTGCTCCAAATTCTCGATATTTTCTATCGGAATCACACGGTTACTCCTTTTCAGAACATCCATGCAGTAATTGTACATTATTCGCCCCAGCCAACTATAGAAACGGTCAGGTTCTCTAAGCCTTTTTATGTGAATGAATGCGCGATATGTAACTTCATGTACAGCTTCCAGTGCCTCAGCCTCACTGTTAAGAAAATATCTTGCTGTATTGTACAATTTCCCCTTATAACGGCTAATCAACCAGTAAAAGGCCTGGTCATTGCCTTTTTGGGCTGCTTTTACCTTATCCTGCATAAAAAGCTCCTTTGCATTATCCCGAATTCAAATATTTGTTTTCATATATATTGACTAATGGCAAGGCCGTTAAGATTCACCTTAAGTAAAAATTTCTGAGGGCTGGAAAGAGATCGAAGACATATGGAAGAGACACCGGTGTATAGGGATTACTTATTTTTATATAGTTCCTTGGAACATTCAGGGTGAAAAGTCAGAATCTTTGGAAACTGCAGTATCCTGTGCATTTCTTTTCTTCCTGTCAAAATATAAAATCGAAGCCAGACCTGGCGCCAAAAATATGGGCAAAAGATAAAGAATGGAATGAATGGAATATTTAATGGATATAAATCCGGCCAGCATGGGTGATAGTATGAAGGCTGTACTGCTTACCAGTCCCTGCACTCCGAAAAGCATGCCCCTACGTTCAGGAGGTGTGATTTCCGACGTCATTGACATGACAATCGGTTCTATTGATCCGAGTAAAAAGAAGAATAAACCGTATAATAATGTGAACAGTAAAAGATTATTGGCAAAAATCAAAGGTATCGATGCAGCAATTCCTAATACAAACATGACCTTAATAACCAGGAACTTGTTATACCTGTCACCCAGCCGGCATAATGTAAGACCCGCCAATGCAGTCATCAGTCCGGTAACCCCATTCACTATGCCGGTTACTTTTACGGGACTCCAGATGCCGGTAATCCTCTCCTGTATGAATAATGGAAGGAATGGACTGAAAACCGACCTGACGAATCTCAATACGAAAATTATCAATAGCAGGATGATCATAAGCGAGGAAAACAGCATAAGTACTGAACGCAGGCCTGTCTTGACTTCCTTTTCATTGGTTTGCACCGGTTGGAGGGCCGGTTTTTCTTCGGTGACAAGCAACAGGACCAGCAGAAAATCAATCAATGCCAGTACTCCGCCGATTTGAAAACTTACCCGGTATCCCAGATAGTCGGCAAGAAAGCCGCCTATTACCGGTCCGGCGGAAGTACCGATAAATGTTGAAGAAGAAAGAAAACCCAGGGAGAAGGATAGCCGGTTTGAGGGAGCGCTTGTTGCAATCAACGCCGTCGAGGCTGTAATCGTCCCTGTGAATATACCTTGCAGGAATCTCAGAGCAATAAGCTGGTTAACATTTGTGACAAATCCCATGGCTCCGATAATAAAGGCTGCAAATACCATTGCTCTCAGCAGCATTAGCTTTTTCCCCCATTTATCCGCTGCAATGCCCCAAATGGGAGACATTACCGCCAATGATACGGCAGGGGCGATTGTAAGTACGGCAGAGTAGATTTTAACCTTGTCGGCGTCGACAATTCCAAGCTCCTGTATGTAAAACGGCAGAAAAGGCATACCGAAGCTAAAACTCATCATCATGAAAATTTGCGAGGACCAAATGGTATATAAGTTGATCTTCCAGCGTTCCAATGTATCCACTCCTGTTGTGACGCGTATAGTCAAATGCTTAACCCATTATCTCTCTTAGCGTGGGCACATGTCAATAGCGCCAGTGTGACCATTATGTTAACCAGGTCAGTGCCGGCATTATTCCAATATGATAAATATTGAAATGATTTGGCGGTTTTATGATTGACATTACTAAAAGCATTATGTTATTGTGAACTGGGAGTGGTAAAATTTAGTGAGAGAGGTATTAAAATGTTACTTACATATGGTAGTCCGCAAGAAACTGGAATGTCAGTTGAAAGAATGCAGTATGTTGAGGGGTTGGTCGAGGGATGGGTAAAAAAGGGTATTACTCCTGCTGCGTCATTTCTAGTTGCACGAAAAGGTATTATTGTTTCGCATAAAGCCTTTGGAAAATCAGGACCCGAAGAGGATGCAGATGATTTAAAAATAGATTCCATATTCCCATTATGCTCCTTAACTAAGCCTATAACAGCAACTTGCATTATGATGCTTGTAGAAGATGGATTAATTGATATTAAACATTCAGTATCAAAGTACATTCCGGAATTTTCCGGTGAAAGAAAAAAGGAAGTTAAAATACATCACCTTTTGACTCACACATCAGGTTTGAGAGATGAGGATACGAAAGCTGCATATGAGAAAAATAAAAATATTGTTCCAGTTCCTCCTTGTGAAGAAACACAGGATCCTGGTATAAATGAATATCTTTTTTTGAGTTATGATACTCCTCTGGATAAAATACCCGGAACAAAAATGGAATATTGCAGCTATGGTTACCAATTGCTTGGTGAGATAGTAAGAAGAGTAAGTGGACAATCTATTCAGGATTTTGCCAAGCAAAGGATTTTCAATCCCCTTGGAATGAAAGATACCAATTATATTGTGCCGGATTCCTTATATAATCGTGTTGTCAGAAGATCGGATGATTTCCCTGGAGGTAAGTGGTTTACGACGCTGGAATCTTTTAAGAACCCTTCTGCAAGTGGAGGGGTTTATTCTACCGTAATGGATATGGCGATTTTCGGACAGACATTCCTTAACAAGGGGGTTTATGGAAATGCAAGAATATTAAGTCCGCTAGCTGTATCATTAATGACAAAAGACCAGATTGTCGGTATATCCGCACAATATGGCGAAGAAGTCTTTATTAATGCAAGCTGGGGCTATGGTTGGAATATTAGCGGAAGTAAAATGGATGACACAGGTTCGATATTATCGGAAAAGGCATTTGACCATGGAGGTTTTGGAGGCATACGCCTATTTGCAGATCCGGAATACGATGTTGTTTGGGTATACTTTTGTGTAGAGGGAAAGGAATACACAAGAAGTTTATTTAATAATGCAGTAATGTCTGCAGTAAACCTTTAAATCTATAAGTTTATCTATTTTCACTCCAGTTCTGCAACAACAGAACCGGATTTTTCGTACAGCTTTTTAAAATCCGGTCTTGTGGCGGTTTGAAGCAGATGGGCGGAAACTTCCGACCCACTGATTCTATTTTCATTCAATGCCGCAATTATATTGCCTGCGCTTGTAATCCCTATACCATGGCCATAATACTTCCCGGTTCCCAGGTCTATTGCGTTCTCTCCCTGCCATTCGGGAGTCAGCGGGTTCACATCGGGATTTGCAAAATATCTGCAGTCTCCGGGGAAGTATTCCTCCGGATCTCTGTATGTCTGTATGCCCAGGTGCTTGTGTACATGCTGCCAGTTCATAAGGTAGATGCCTTCAAAGCTTTGGTCAAACAGCCCGGATTTATATATATTTAATACTGCCTTATAATAGACGATAACAATTGCTGTTGCACACTC
>VEPD01000444.1 GCA_012027035.1 Ruminiclostridium sp.
CTGTCAGTGGTGAGTACAATCTCCCACTGACGTTGTTCAAACGCCACGCGAAAGCGGGGCGCGCAAGCGTAGCTTGCGTAAGCCGGAGCCGGATTCATTCCGGCGTAGGCGTTATATTAAATTGAATAATCCGAAATTGGGGGATATCCGTACAATATGAGAAGAGAGGCCGCCGCGCGCAGCAAAAAAATAAGGAACCTGATAATTATATTGATATCAATAGTTGTTATAACAGCCTGTCTGAGCGGAGCGGCTTATGCAATATATTACTTTATATTCATGCCCAACAGCAATGTTGTTCCGGCTTTTGAAGAAGGCAGGCTGAATCTTGTAATAGAAGACGAGGTTATAAAAGAAGGCGTATCCCCAAAAATAGTTGAGGATCGGATATTGATCCCATTGAAAGTAATGAAAAAATATATTGACGAAAAAATCAACTGGGACAAAGAGCTTCATAAGCTTACCATAACTACAAAAGAAAGAGTTATAAGGATGAAAACCGACAGCCTTGAGGCATTTATCAATAACAAACCCGTTTATCTTGATATACCTGTTACTGAGGATAATGGAGAGGTCTTTGTACCTTTGGAATTCCTCAGTGATTTTTATGGAATTGAGATTAGATACCTGAAGGAGAACAATGTAATATTAATTAATTTTAAGAACAGGATACGCCAGACAGCCAGCCCTCTTGATACAGAAGCTGTTGTCAGAAAAGGAATGTCCGTACATTATCCGGTTTTAAAAAAATTAGACAGACCGGATGATGAAAATACCATGATAGTATTTGAGGAATATGACAAATGGTATAAAGTGAGGACTTCAGACGGTATTGTCGGTTATATTGAGAAAAGGTTCGTGGTAGTGAAGCTTCAGCTGCTTTCGGAAATGCCGCCGGAAAAGGAAGGCCAGGAAGTATGGAAGCCGGAAAACGGTAAAATCAATATGGCCTGGGATTACACAAACGGCGCCACAGTGAAGCTGTCTTCCAAGAAAAAGATTGAAGGTCTTGACGTCATCTCACCAACCTGGTTTCAGGTCACAGGGGAGGATGGTACAATAAAAAACGGAGCGGATGCAAAATATGTAGAATGGGCTCATAACAACGGCTATAAGGTATGGGCCCTTTTTAGCAACAATTTTGGCGATGCGGTGAAGTCCGGCAGTTTTCTGCGCAATACTGACGCCAGAGATAATGCCATCAGACAGATCCTGGCTTTCGCATCTTTATATGATCTGGATGGAATAAATCTGGATTTTGAGAATCTGCTTGACACTGATAAGGATGCCCTTACCCAATTTGTCAGGGAAATCACTCCGCTGCTCAGGGAACAGGGTCTGATAGTCTCTGTTGATATTAACACTTTACCCTGTTATGACAGGCAGGCATTGGGCGAAATAGCCGATTATATCGCTCTTATGGCATATGACCAGCATTGGAAAGGCGGGGGGCAAGCAGGCTCGGTCTCGGAAGTGGATTGGGCCGACAGGACTGTGGACGCCTTTCTCAAATCTATTCCGCCTGGGAAGCTAATACTGGGTATGCCTTTCTATACCCGGCTTTGGAAGCTGACGCCTGATGGAAATGGAAAAAATGAATTGACCAGTCAGGCGCTTTCCATGGAAGATGCAAAAAAACAAGTGGAGGAAAACAATGTTGCAGTGGTATGGGAGGAAGCCCATGGTCAGTTTTATGCGGAGTATGAAAAGGAAGGTTCGACTTATAAGGTATGGCTTGAAGACATAAATTCCCTGAACTTGAGGACTTCACTGGTACACAAGTACAAATTGGCGGGGGCTGCAGCCTGGAGATTGGATTTTGAGACGCCTGACGTCTGGAGCGTGATTACAGGTAATCTGAAATCGGTGGGAAGCTATGCTCAATGGAAGCAGAAAAACGGTGATAAGACTTATGTCTATGCAAGATAAAAGTTCTTTGATTAAATACTGATTTGTGTTATGATTTATGTTATAATTGTTATAACGGTTAAATTGTATAATTTGTTTGCATGTGTAACATATTATAAAAAGGAGAAATATAGAATGAGTGTGGTATTGGAAATGGAAAGAAAAGTTACTAAGATTGGGAACAGCCTGGGCGTAACGTTTCCTGGCGAGGTATTAAAA
>VEPD01000186.1 GCA_012027035.1 Ruminiclostridium sp.
AGAATGAATGTAAGAATGAATGTAAGAATGAATTTAAAAGAACACTAAACTGTACATACACATGGGACTGTCCCGATTTTGGGGCAGTCTTTTTACTTTTGGCCTGCTCAAAGACAGTCACCAAGAAAAGAGTAGGCCCGACGTCCAAAAATTTTTTTATAAAACTTGAAGTGTTGCTTCATGAGCTATCGTCTAAAGTGATAGTAAGACAATAGATAAATGAGGAGCGATACTATGAGTTCAGTTTTAGTTAAAAACGTGAAAAAAATGTACAGCCTTGGTAAAGCAAAGATTCAGGCGCTAAAAGGCATTAATCTCAATATAGAAAAGGGCGAGTTTTTTGTCCTGGCCGGACCGTCGGGAAGCGGCAAATCCACGCTTCTTAATATCATAGGCTGCCTTGATTACCCTGACGAAGGCGAAATCCGGCTGGAAGATATGCCTGTCAGTGAATATACGGATGCCCAGTTAAACAGGATAAGGCTCAAACATATCGGTTTTGTGTTTCAATCCTTCAATTTGATTCCCGTATTGAATGTTTATGAGAATATCGAGCTGCCGCTGCTTATCAGGCCCGATATATCTCAGAAAGAGCGGAATGCCAGGGTACAGGCGATGATGGAAAAGGTAGGACTGGCCGGGCAAAAAAGGCAAAAACCCTATGAACTCTCCGGAGGTCAGCAGCAGCGTGTTGCTATCGCGCGTGCACTTGTTACCGGACCTAAAATCGTTTTGGCAGATGAACCCACTGCCAACCTGGATTCCGGAACAGGTATTGAAATAATTGAACTCATGCATGAAATAAACAGGAGAGAGTCAACCACCTTTATTTTTTCGTCCCATGACCCAAAAGTGATTCGAAGAGCCAGCCGCATACTTTACCTGGAGGATGGAGTGGGAAAGGAGCGTGTGCAATGAGGCTTCTGGGCTTATCTTTTAAAAATGCCACAATCAAGTGGTGGCGGTCGCTGACGCTAGGATTTTTCATATTCGCCGTCAGCTTTACGATGGTGCTTTCTGGCTCCTTTATCACCGCGGCAAAGAGCAAGGTGGATAAGGTAGTGACGAACGGCATCACCGGGCATATACAAATAAGGTCCGATCAGACTATAGAAGGTGATATGGCCGTCCAATACAATCCGGGCTGGGACGCCTTGAGGCCTATTGATGCAAGCACTGTATCGGCTATCGGCAAAATTGTGAGGGAAAGGTTCATCGATGTCAGGTTGTACCCCATGGTTAGAAGAAGCGCCTTTTTGACTAAGGGCGATAAGCGCGAGGAAACAATGCTTCTGGGAATAGCTCCGGACTTTGAATCATATAAGGAGGCATTTTTGCTGAAAGAAGGCAGATACCTGGAGCCGGGCGCGGAAGACGAAATACTCCTCACTGAAGAACAGGCAAATACCTTCAAGGTAAGGACAGGAGATACCATCAGCACTGCGACCAGGAATATTTATGGGCTGAATTCATCTGTTGATTTGAAAGTAGTCGGCATAGGGAATTATATTATGCTGTCGCTTTTCAGCTACAAGGCAAATTATACTTCAGGGAGTATAGTTGGAAAGCTTGCCGGGACAATAGAGGGTGAAGCGACTGACCTGCTGCTCTATCAGCAGGACAGGGATATGGCCAAAATCTATGTAAATGAGTTGGCAGCAGAATTAAAAGCGAAGGGTATAAAAAATACCATCACAGCAAATGAAAAGCTTAAGAGCGAAGACCTTGAGATCAGGGATCTTGATCTGGATAGTGCAGATACAGGTGGAGTGATGCTGTCGTCTTATGAAGAGATGGGCGTAACTTACAAAGGCGTCAGTGATACAATGTTTGTGTTGTTAAACTTTCTGGTGGCCTTTCTTTTGATAATTGTCAGCATTTTGATCGTCAACCTGGTTTATATGACTGGACTGGAGCGCTATCGCGAGATCGGCGTCCTGAGGGCGATAGGCTTCAGCAGGTTCCAGGTCATCAGGATATTTATGGGAGAGATATTGTCCGTGAGTCTGATTTCCGGGCTGTTTGGAGTTCTGTCGGCTACGGCAGTTGCGGCGGTTCTGGGTATGACCGGTGTTGCTTCGCCCATTCCGGCTCTTGATTTTATGATGGGAAAGACTTTAAATCTGGAAATTGATCCAAAGAGTATTGTTATCAATATGGCGGTGATCATCGGATTCTCGTTCGCCGCTTCGTTTTATCCGGCCTACAAAGCTTGTTCCATTGATCCGGCTGAAACGCTGAGAGCAGTTTAGGAGGCGGTTTACAATGACAGTTTATTTGAAAATTGCTTTTAGAAACATATTGAAGAATAAAAAAAGAACGGCTTTAATTGGTCTTACGCTGGCTATTTCCTGTGTAATGCTGTTTTTCAGCTTTTCCATCGGAAACGGGATTCAGAGGCAAATTATAGGAAAATACAGAGATTTTCAATCCGGCGATGTCTCGGTAGTGTGGAGTAATGTGAAAAAAATTGATATAAACGATCCCAGCAGGTTGTTTTTTTCCAATTTTGAGTATAAGCGTGATAAGGAAAACAGGCAGGCAATAAACAGGCTTGATGAATTTCTGGATACTAATGGAGACAAGGTAGAAGCAGTGTATAAATCGGTAACAGGCAATGGAATGATGGATACCGGAAAGTATGCGGCCTACAGCACAATATACGGCCTCTCCGAAGAGGAAGCCGGTTATTTGCAGACAAAAGGAATCCTTCAACTGACGGAAGGCGATATGACTTTCATGCAGG
This sequence comes from Ruminiclostridium sp., assembly GCA_012027035.1. Lineage (GTDB taxonomy): Bacteria > Bacillota > Clostridia > Acetivibrionales > DTU013 > MnB-11. The sequence goes on from VEPD01000186.1 coordinate 2,747, forward strand.
ATTATGGAGTTTGCATAAGTGATGCAGCAGCTGAGAAATATGATATAGCTGTCGGCGACTGGGTAACGCTTGACAGCAGTACGGCAAGCGGATACGTCAATACGCTTGAATACCAAGTGACGGGACTTTATAAGAGCAGCTCGGATTTTGACAGTATTTATGTATATATGAGCAGGGAAAATGCTCTTGAATTGTTTGACCAGGATACCGTATACTTCCAGAATGCAAGGATATATCTGGATAAGCCGGAAAACGCGGAGAAATTTGCCGGGGAACTGGATGCATATCTGACATCGGAGAGCGGTGTGCTGAGAGCGGAATCCATTACTTATTCCTCAACATTCTACAGCATGATTACCGGATTTTTAAAAATGCTTTTCGCCTTTTTCGTTGTATTTATCATGTTCATTATCGCTATCGGCATCAGGTCGGTGGTAAGGATGAATCTTTTCGAGAGAATGAAGGAATTCGGCACCCTTCGGGCTATCGGGTTCAACCGCTTGCAAAGCTTTTTGATCATTTTTCTTGAGATATTCATATTATCATTATTCTTCTTTGGAGCTGCATTTGTGGCGAACCTGCTGCTGATCCTGCTACTGGGCAGCAATGGTATATATACAGGCAAAGGCGCCGTCGCCTATGCCCTGGGAGGAGAGTCCATACGTCCGGTATTTGCCTTTTCGGATACATTCCTGGCATTGGGCGTTATGACAGGATTCTCATTATTTGCCCCATTAAAACCGGGATTGAGGCTTTGTTATCAAAAAATAACCGATATGCTGGCTCAGAATCAAAAGCCGGTATCAGCAATAGGAAGTATGATAAAGAATGCTATTTTTGCAGGTAAAAAATTACGACAGGTACATCAGGTGTAATATGGAAGAAATGTGGACTGATTATTGTTTACTTTTGCCATGGGAGGGGTAAGTCATGTATAAACAAAGGAATAAAAACATCAAAGGAAGGTTTCCGGTTTGGATCTCTTATATTTTAGTGATAGCGGTAAGTGTGGGGGCTACACTTGCCGGGGTAAATGCCTTTAAAAAATCTGAAGAGCCCAAAAAAGCCGCAGTTCAGGGCAAAAATGCCAATATTGGGAGCACGAAGGTAGAGGGGACTGAAAATAGAGAAGGCAGCAGTAAAGCTGTAAACGGGAAAAAGGATATCACCTTTATAGACAACTGGTACATGGACACCCGTGTGAGGTTTGTCATGGACGGTATCTGGCACCGGATGGGCAATGTGGAGGAGATCCTGGACACCGTGAAAAATATTCGTCACACAAGTGAACTCAGCTGGTTCAGGGAATGGGACAAGACAGCTGCAAGGATAGAAGGGATTGGGGATGAATCATTAAAAAAAGGACATGAGATAAGCGCCGGGGATGCCTATTTGAGGGCTGCGAACTATTACCTGGCTGCAGAAGTTTTTCTGCATACCAACCCCGACGATCAAAGGATTCCGGAGACTTATAAAAAAGGCGGCGACTTGTTTGTAAAGGGTCAAAAGCTACTGAGAGCGCCGATGAGCGTAGTTGAGATCCCGTATGAAGGCATTACGTTGAGAGGCTATTTCTTCAAGACGCCTCTGAAGGAAAAGGCGCCGACGATTTTACTGCACCAGGGCTTTGACGCGCCGGTGGAAGCCACAAAGTATATCGCGGAGGAGGCAATTAAAAGAGGCTACAACTGCCTGCTTTTTGAAGGGCCGGGCCAGGGCTTGACTATTCGTGAGAAGAAGCTGCCTTTCCGTTCCGACTGGGAAAAGGTGGTCACTCCTGTTGTGGACTATCTGCTGGCAAGGGATGATGTGGATGGCGATAATCTGATACTCACCGGTATGAGCATGGGCGGTGGATATGTTGTAAGGGCGGCAGCTTTTGAGCATCGTATCAAATATTGTATTGCAAATCCGGGGTATGTGAACATGTATGACATGTTTAAGGATATATTGGGGAGCAAGTTTGTAAACCTATATGAACAGGATCCGAAGGAATTTGACAGGAAATTTCTTGATACGGTTAAATATGATGTGGGACTCCGGTGGGGTATTTACCATGGAATGTGGGTATTCGGCTGCAAGACCCCGTCGGAATTGTTGTCGAAATTGAAGGAATACGATTATACCGGCGTTCTTGACCAAATCACCAGCCATATGCTGGTAATGGACGGTACAGGCGAGACCTGGGGCAAGGGGCAGGCGAAAAAGCTTTATGATGCGTTGAAGAGTCCAAAGGATTATATGCTTTTCACTGAGGAGGATTCGGCTTCAAAGCATTGTCAGTCAGGCGCCCCAGCCATATCAACCCAGCGGATGTTCGACTGGCTGGACGAGCGGATGGCGGAATGATATAATAAAACAGGCAGGAGGACATAGATGGGAAATACTTGTTTTACTATAGGACATTCCACACAAACTATTGATGATTTTGTCAAGCTTTTAAAAAAGCATAAAATTAAATATCTTATAGACATACGCAGTACTCCTTAT
>VEPD01000482.1 GCA_012027035.1 Ruminiclostridium sp.
ATATCCAAGTTCAGGATGTCGGGCGTCAAGCACTGGTGAAAATAAAATGAGATTTGCAGGAGGGGCCGCTTGTTTGAATATATAGGTAAAAAGCTAAGTTTTAAGAGTGAGAGGAATAAAACCCTGCCGGATTACAACACGTATACGATGGCATTCTCCGAAAGAATATTCTATATAGCAGTGGCTGCGGTTTTCATCTATATAGCAGCTTTTGTTTTTTACAGAAGCCCTATAATCTCCTTTATGCTAACCCCTCTGTCTCTTGCATACCCCCGTATCAGGAGGGGAGAATTACTTGCCGGGCGGAGAAGAAATCTTAACACCCAATTCAAGGATTTGCTGTATTCACTGTCCTCCTCCCTGACTGCGGGAAAATCCATAGAAAATGCATTCAGGGAAGTTTTACGGGATCTGGCGCTACTTTACCCTGATGCCGGTGAATATATAATCCTTGAAGCGGAATATATGGCTAGAAGGATAGAAATGAACGAAACTGTAGAAGCAGTTCTTTCGGATTTTGCCAGGCGTGCCAGGATAGAGGATGTGGAGAATTTTTCAGATGTATTTCAGATATGTAAGCGTACAGGTGGAAATATTGTGGAAGTCGTACGCAATACGTCGGGAATCATTAACGACAGGATAGAGATAAGACAGGAAATAGACATGCTGCTGTCTCAAAGGAAGTTTGAGCAAAAAGTGCTGAATATAGTTCCCGTTTTGTTGATCGTACTTCTTTCGGCAAGTGCGTCAGACTACATGGAGCCAGTATTTTCGACGGTTGCGGGAAGATTTGTTATGACGGCGGCTATCGCCTTGCTTGCAGTTGCCTGGCTTATTTCCCGGAAGATTATGGATATCAGGGTTTAATTTTATTTTTGGAGGCAGCTGTTGCTAATTGCTTTTATTTCTTTTTCAGTAATGATTTTGCTGACATTTCTGATTTCCAGGGGGAAGTATTCAGATTTGGTAAAAGGTGCGGATGGCAGCATGTTCAGGTTTAGAGCCGTACTGCCGGTGGGTCTGTATGTGCTTGACATTATCTGGTACAGGCACTCCACCGAATATGACAAAAGGCTCCTGTCGGCGATAATGGAACTGACGGAACCCAGACAGTGGCATAATCATTTAAGGCTGCATTGGGCATATAAAATTGTGTTTTTACTTCTGGCGTTTTTGTTTATAACTTTCATCGGAATTTTTTCCAGGCCTGACGCCGGATTTATCATATTTGCCTGTGCCATTATTGCAGGCGCCTGCTACTTTTCCGATAAAGAGCTTTTTGACCGGGTGAGAGTACGAAGAACATCCATACGCCTTGATTTTCCCGACTTTGTCAGTAAGCTGATGCTGCTTGTCAATGCCGGTATGACAGTAACCAGGGCATGTGAAAGGATAGCGTCAGATACTGTAAAAGACACGCCTTTATACAGGGAACTGCATCTCGCAATCCAGGATATCAAGTCAGGAAAGCCTGAACACTGTGCCTATGAAGAGTTTGCCAAAAGGTGCAGGACCCCGGAAATAACAAGATTCATATCTGTCATACTGCAGAATCTAAGAAAGGGGAATTCGGAAATAGTTCCGATACTAAGGGTATTTGCAATGGAGTGCTGGGAAATGAGAAAAAACACAGCCAGAAGATTTGGAGAGGAGGCGTCCACCAAAATGCTGCTCCCATTGATGCTCATGTTTCTTGCCATATTGTTGATTATTGGGACGCCGGCTGTCCTTGCACTACGCAATATATAAAACCGCTAAGGGGGTGATTAACATTTTAAATTTGATAAAAAGCTTTTTGAAAGAAGAGGACGGACTGGGCACGGTTGAAATCGTTGTGATTATTGCTGTACTGGTTGGAATAGCTCTCATATTCAGGGACGCTATTATTAATTTTGTTACCGGAATTATGGAAAGCGTTTTTGCTGATGACTCCATAACAAGAGACGTCAACAGCGCCAATATCAGAAACGGCAATAAAGTCAATTGATTAATGCGATGGGCACTGAAGTGATAACGACGTGGCAATCTTTATGCCGGAAAGCGGAAGTAAAATCAGATTGCCACGGCCTGTGGCCTCGCAATGGCAGGGGATTTGAGTTCTCGAAATTACTAAGTAATCAAAAGGAGGTTGCTGCCGGATGCCTGAAAACTTGATGGACAGGCTTGAATTTTCCTATGAAAGCATCGGCGCATCAAGCTATCTCATTATAAAAACCGGATTGAGAGAAGAAATTCTGGATTACCAGGTTTCCATGACCGGCTGCAACAATATAGAAAGATTGGTGCAGTATAGTCTAAAAGGAATTAACGGCTATGCGTTTTGCTATTACAATATAACCTCAAAGCTTGCGCTTTCATTTTTTCTTAAACGCAGGAGGCTTTTACGGAATGAATTTGTCAAATTGGTTGCAGATATAATGAGGACAATAGCTGACAGTGCCGGATATCTGCTTTCTGATTCGGGCTTTCTGCTGGATCCGGACTATGTTTTTATAAACCCTGAAAACCTTGAAATTGCTATGGTATATGTTCCGGTAAATGTTGATGGAGACACCTGTAAGGAATTCAGGGATTTTCTCCGTAAACTGATTCTTCAGTTGGCTGATATCGATGAAAATGGAAGCGATAACTTCCTCCAGCGTATTCTTGCTTTTGTGAAGAACGATTTGTTCAACCTATCCGATTTTCTGAAATTGCTGGACGGCATGCTTTACAATGATGAAGCAGTTGAAGCGGAAAGCTGTGCCAGGGAAGATGAACCTTTGGCTGTAAAGGTTGAACGCATTAATGCCGGGTCAGGAAAGAAGATTGGGAATAAGAGAGCAAACATTGCCGCCATGGTATTACTGTCGCAATTGCTTATAGCAGCGATGGTTTTACTGGTTGTGAAATATATCAGGCTTCCGGGAGGGAATTCGGCGGTTAATTATCTGGCCCTGATTTTGATTGTAATTGCCATTGATATCATTATTTTGAAGAATACATTGCAAGGTGTGAAATTCAATATAAATACCGGAATCAGGAATGATACGGATGATAAAATGCCGTCTGATGCATTTGCAGGAGCCGGTGATTTGAAAATACAGGAGGCGGAGAACCATTTAAATGGTAAACCGGCAGCAAGCTGTAATACAGTACTGTTAGGAAGCATAAAAACGGGATTTCCTGTCCTTAAAAGCAGAAATAGTACGGAGATGGAGGATATTATAATAAACAAGCCGGATTTCATAATCGGAAGGCTGAAGGAACAGGCGGATTTTGTGAGCGAAAGTGCAGCAGTAGGGAAAATACATGCACAGATAATCAACCGGAACGGCACATGGTTTGTAAAGGATCTGAATTCAGTAAACGGTACGTTTGTCAATGACGGCAGGATAACCAGCAATACGGAGCATCAATTGAAGGATGGTGATATTGTAGCATTTGCAAACTGTAATTATATTTTTGAGGATCGCTGCACCTAGATAAGCTAATCTTGAGGCAGCCGGTAAAAACAGGGTGTGGTTGCCACCTCATTTCGGAAAGGAAAGGAGGTGGTGCGGAATGACTACATATGAGGCTATATCCTTAATGGTTATGTTCTCTATGTTTGTTGTAACGCTAGTCTCCTTAATTGTCGTCCTTATAAGGGACGCAAAAAAGGGAAAAAAATAATCACCCTGCCTAGCCGCAGTGTGATTATTAATTAATCTTCACACGTGGCAACCGCACTTTGCGGTCCGGCTGCCTCATCTAAATATATTATAACACATTTTTCCGGAATGTAAACACCTAAAGATTTTTATTGTTAATAAATTGAATTTAAATATAGGTTTAATTAAAATACCGGGCCGGGTTCCGGTATATAAAAACAGGAGGAGTTTTTGCATGAAAAGATCTATTATAAACTTAGTTTCCGCCATTATTTTGATAACATTAATTCCAGTTTCCACCTTTGCTGCGGATTCAGTAAATAGCGGATTCTCGGATATCGGCAGCCATTGGTCAAAGGATTATATCATCTACCTTACGGCAGATGGAGCAATTAAAGGTTTCTCAGATGGCACATTCAGGCCGGAAAACAAGATTACCAGGGCAGAGTTTACGGCGATCCTTCTCAGAGCCTTAAAAAACGATGTTAGCCAACCCAAAGAGGGAAAATGGTATTCCAATTACATAGCTGAAGCTGCTAATCGCAAATATATCTTATCAGAAGAATTTGACGATGTGGAAAAGAACATTACACGGGGCGAAATGGCAAGGATGATTGTCAGAACCATGAACGAGACATACCCGGCAAATATGGTCGACTACGCAAGCCGGTTAAGTGACTATGGCAAGACGCCGGATGCGTATAAGGATTTTGTACTCAAAGCTTATGTAAAAGGTATCATCACCGGCAGACCCGGCGGCATATTTGCATATGCAGATCCGGCAACCAGGGCGGAAGCTGCTGTAATGATCGTACGGCTTGTGGATACGTCTAAGAGGGTTATACCTGCGGAGCCGGTGAACAATGATGTGTATATGTATGAAGTTGAAGCAGAGAAGGAAGTAAAGGTTGAAACAAGCCATCCTGAGCTTTTGACGCATATAAGGAAGGGAATGGAAATTCTTTCGGGGGAGGGGTATACTGTTACAAAATATTCAAAGAAATATAATGTTGTTTATTCTTATATGTATAAAGATAAAGTTGAGGCAGATAAGCCTATTGGGGAAGGTCATTCAATATTAGGCTATCATATTTATACAGAACAAGACCCTAGAAGTAGCGCTTATTTGCCGTATCAAGTTAGTCTATATGATACTAAAAACACTCTTGGACAGCAAAAATTCAAAGAGTTGGTAAAAGACATATTCCCGGAGGCATATGACAAGATAATAAAGGAACTTGACAATAAATCAAAAGATATAAACTATCAAGGTAGAGTATGGGAAAAGGTTAACGGTAGAGAAATAAGAGTATTCACCTTTGAAGGATATAATCAGATTGATATTTACATTGCACTTGAAAACGAGTAAGAAACAGGGGGTTTATATAAATGAAGTTAAAAAAGATTGTAAGTCTTTTACTGGCAACAATAATTTTGTTTTCAGTGATGTCAATTCCAAATATAGTCTATGCAGGACAAACCATAGCTTACTATAAGGGATTACCTATAGACAACCCTTTACATATAACTGCAAGTGTCCCGGCTGCCAGTACAAACGGCTGTGCTTTTGATGATAAATACTGGGTCCATATGGATTATAGGGTTATTGTTTATGGTTCTCCTTCAAGCGTTCCCGGAAATGAAGGACCCACATATAATAAAAACCTTGGCACTTATGAATATAGGTATTTAGGATTTGATTCCGCTGGTAATAAGTTTTCCAATGAGCGTTATCCCGATGATGCCGATTTAGGTGTTGCGCTGGCTGATAAGGCATGGATATTTGAACCTTGGAATGCTGGTCTTTGTATCGCTACAGACTATTCTAAGAGTCCTGATTGTACTGAGGATATAAACGAAATTGCCGAAAAGTACGGCTTTACCCCAGGCGGAGGCTCATTCTTCGGCTATGGCAACGTCCAGTCATATCCCACCTTATTAGCTCCCGGTTCCTTCCGCATGTGGCATTTATATAACGGCTCATACTGGTATCAAACATTTGAGATACCGAAAAAAACCCTTAAGCTTGATGCGCCATTTAAGGTAACTACTGAGGTTCTTTCAAGCGACTTCACAATAGATGAAAGTGAAACGACGGTTGATGTATCTGTTAAAGTTACTGCTAAGCTTGATGACGACATAATTTACAACGATGATATCAAACGGGCTTTGAATTATAATCGTACGGATATCAAAGAATGGGCCTTAAAAGTAGAGTACAAAGGTACAGAAACATATGTTGTACTCAGCCCCGACGGCACAAATACCGCAACTAACACCTTTAATATAAAGCTTTCCCGAAGCCAGCTTGTTGACATGGAAAAAGTAATATTTAATGGAGTAGCCAGGGTTACATTCCATAATGATAAATACTACAGGGATTCCGACCCCAAAACCGCACAATTCAAAGTA
>VEPD01000447.1 GCA_012027035.1 Ruminiclostridium sp.
GTTTTGTTTTTTGATTTTTTTGTAGTTTTCAAGAAAGCTTTTTCCGATATTGCATTCTCCATCAGTTATAAAGACTATGTCAGCTTTTTTGAAGGCAGCTTTTTCGTCGTTAATCAGCTGCATTGCTTCATTGAGCGGTGTTTCAAAATCTGTGCCGCCGTCAAGAAAGGTTTCAGCAGCTGCCATAATGTCTTCAGGGGAATAACTCCCGGGATGGAACCTATGAGTAATAATACTCCCTTTATCCGAAAAGTGTATAAGGGCAAAGGAGCACCGACGCTTTGCAGCGGCTTCCAGGAGGGTCAGGGCAAGCGCCTTTCCCCAGTATTCTTTGTCGCCGGAGGTAGAACCGCTTTCATCCAGACATGCGATAATATCGCCCTTGCCTTTTGACTCCGGCTCCCGTCGGCGGTATTGCTTCAGTGACCTTTTCTGGTATTTTTGAATAAATAAAGGTATGGTTTCAGGCGTAGCCAGCAGGGCATACTCGGAGGTTACAAGCCGATCAAGGTTGTTTCCCTGCTCAATATCGTACTTTTCGCCTCTGCCATAGGAATAACCGTTTTTCACCTGCTTCTCCAGCACCTGCTTATAACGTCCGAGCAACCTGGTGATCCCTGAGAGCTTAACGGACTTTTTAACCCGTTGAGCAAGAGAGGCTACCGCTGTTGAATCCATTTTACCTCCCTGTCCGGGACCATTCCCCCAGGCTGAAATTAAATTAGCCATTTCCTGGGTCTTATCTACGGCATCCTTGACGGCTGCTGTGACAATGGCATTGATGGCCTCCTTATTCTTCGCAAGGTTTTGGTCTACCATAGAATTCAGTCTTTCGGCCTGAGTGGCTTTGGATTGGAGCTTGTTTGCAGCCTCCAACGCCTTTTTCTCAAGCTGGCTGGTATCCGTATCGGAAGCCTGCAGATTGTTAATCTGTTCTGTCATTTGTTCAATGGAATCTTTCAGTTCCTGACACTGGTTTTCAATGCCGGATAGTACCTTGAGCGTCCCTTTTTCACCTGATACATCTTTTAAAAGCTCATCCAGATGCTCCAATAGCTTTTCGGAGAATTCGCCGATGGCAGCCGAGACTTCCAACTCACGGCCCTCCGAAAGCATTTTGAGGGCTGGGTACTCCTCGCTGTCCATCACCTTATTCAGGATATTCCGGTTGAATTTGCGTGCTGTTGTTGACAGATCAGATTCTTCACGGAAACTCACATTAATGGAATACAGCGAATGGAACATGTCCTGTACAAGCTCTTTGAAGGATTCCAACTTTTCCAGCCCCTTCTCTTCAAGGACATCCAACTCGGGAGAATTGGAGCGTATATCCCGGTATACCAGTTCTTCCAGACGCGTGTTTTTTAAAACCCTATGGTTCTTCGAACCTGTCGATATTCTCTCCAGCAGTCCGCTGTTAAATAAACCATTCATGCTTTTGAACAATATTTTTCACTCCTTTTCTGAAAAAAGCCTGCCATTGGTATTTCTCCATGACAGGCTTTTTGTTTTATTTTTCCTATATCAACTGCTTGATTTCAGCGAGAGGCGCATAGGTAAAATTATACCTGTCGTGCACCTTCCGGCTCATTTCCTCCAGTTGCTCTAAAGCGTTTTCAACCTCATGGCTGTCCTTTGCCGTTACGGCGGTAGCTCCTGTTTCAGTATGCATGTCAAAAACCCTTGCCATTTCACGGCGGAACTTCGCCATGTTCTTCGGCTGCTTTTCATCGGCAGCCATTGCCTGGCTATAGGTTTCCTCAGCCATCTGCAGGATTTGCAGCACTCTTTCCCGCATTGGATTGGTACAGAATTTTTCGAGGGTCTGGTTGATAACATCAATTTCCTGTGGCGTATCCCAGAGATAGTTTCTCAATACCTTTAAATCCTCCGGTATTACCTTGCTCCTTCCCGACAGCCAGCACTGCGCCTTTACGACGGGGGTATAGTTGAAATATTTCCGGTCGCTGATAGCAATCCCTTTAGTCCGTAGATCAGTGACGATATCGTCAAACAACTCATTGACGGCATCAGGCACCTGAACCATATCAACTTTGGACTGCATGGCATAAAGCTCGTCCAGCGTGATAACCGCTGCCGGTTTACTGGTTGCTGCTACCTGCTGCTTTCTTTTGAGCATATTCAGCCTTTTCACCCTGTCCTGAACATAACCGGTGAGAACCTTGAGTTCAAAACGGTCATGCAAGGGGCGGAGGATACGGCCTTCATTATCGTTAAAATCTGGAAGCTCATTGCTTGCCGCAAAAAAGCTGATTGCCGGAATGCCAATCACTGAACCTTCATTGACAAACTTACGTTCATTTAATGCTGTCAACAGGGCATTGAGAATTCCATCATTGGCTTTATACAACTCGTCCAAATAGATGATTTCGGCTTCAGGTATTTTCCCGGCTGTGATCATGGACGGTTTGCTTCCTGCCATTTCATAAGCAGCCCTGCGGATACGTCCCGCCTTTTCAAGGCATGTGTCCAGCTTTTGACCTATTGCATCATCCGGATTGCTTGCATATGCTTTGTAAGAAGCTTCAACTTCCGTTTTTACAGCCAGGTATTCCGGCATTGTTGCGAGAATTGCCGTGCTTACGCTCCCGGGAATCAGGCTGGACAGGTCAAGCCTTCCAAAAAGCATTTCCTCATCCGTCTGCTTGGATATAAGCCGCTCAAACTGCCTGGAACCTTCTATCCTTTGCCGGAACAGGTTGATGGCATAGGATTTTGCCTGGCCCCGGTCACCAAGGATAAACAGGTTTTTGCGTGTAAGAAGTGCGATAGCGATATAGTGAATAACTTCTTCACGTTCTGCTATTTCGGAATTCACTTCAGCCATTACAGCCAGTATTTTGTCTCTTAACATTTTTTATCAACTCCTTTTTCAGTATGGGGGATGGTTTTGGACAATTTTTGCTTTCTCATAATTTGATGCTCCTTTCGATTTTATATTTTTGAACAAAAAGAAAAACCCGCAGGATTGTCTCCTTACGGGTTTTTGGGGGCTTTGCCAATAAAAATAGCCGGATAATATAATCCGACCCTTTATCACCTGATTGACCTGACCTTATTGTGCTAACCTTTGTATAATTATATAATATACCCTGTGGTGTAAGAAATCAATAATTTTCACAAAGCGTTTAATAAGCGTTTAATACTTATGTGGAAAAATAAGTGGGAAATATATATCAAAAGATGAGAGAGGGTTGATGGACAGTGCTGGGACTAGCAGAGCTTGAAAAGAAGTATAAGAAGGTTGAAGATGAGAATTGGGCGTTCCGGGGTTTTCTGAAAAGCCTTGAACCTGAAGGCTTGGATAAGTTTGTGAATGATATGCATATAGAACTCTTTAAGAATATTGATTGCATTAAGTGCTCGAACTGCTGTAAGAAGATTGTACCAACGCTTAATGCAAAAGATATCAGAAGGCTTGCAAAACATTTCAATATATCGTTTGATGATTTTGCTTCTCAGAATGTAGAAAAATCCGATGGTGAATGGATTCTGAAGGAAAAATCATGTAAATTCCTTACAGAAAGCGGATGCTCGGTATACGATGTTCGTCCGGAAAGCTGCCGGGAATATCCTTATACAGACAAAAAGGGTTTTGTTCACCGGCTTATCGGATTGATCGAATATTCGGGGGTATGCCCGGTTGTATATGAAATATTTGAAAGGCTGAAACGTATTTATAGAATTGAATTTGAGGATTACAAGAAATTCGAATGGGACTTGTTTTGATGGAGGGATTCCGTATGCAAAATAAGATTATACAATTTCCGGTTAAAATTGGTCGGAATGATCCCTGTCATTGTGGGAGCGGCAAGAAATACAAAAATTGTTGTATGAGAAAAGGTGAGGAAGAAAGGCTTTTAGAGGCTGGATTTACAAAGACCGAGACTATTATCGATAAGTATTTTTCTGTACGAGAGTATATAGGCGTTGCAGGCTATCCGGTAACCAGATTTGATTATTTCCTTATTGAAATTTCAAATATTTCAGCCGGGTGTATACATTTTTACAAAACAATCGGAAATATTGAATTAAAAAAAGTTATCGCTGGTACACTGATAAAGGCAAAGGATTTTTTTGAGATATGTAAAAAGTGCGGGCATGAATGTGTTAAAAATCCCGGCAAGGTGATGAGTTTTCAATCCTTATTAAATAAAGGACTGAAGCTTTCCAAGTTTCCAATGGTTATGCAGAAAACAGTAGGTATAAATTTCTTTTACTTTGAGTTTATTAATGTGGTAATCCATGCTTTGAGTGAGGAACTTGAAACATTGATTGATGGAAAAAAGGTAGACGAAATTACATCGGATATTCATTGCGCATTGTTTGACTTTATTTCCGAGAATTGTTGGGGAGGATGTAAGAATAAGTGCATGATGGAATACGATAAAAGCGCCTATTGTGATTTTTGTTCCATGACTGAAGGAGTCCTGCCTTGCCCCAAAAAAGGTGAAATAGAATACAGTGTGATAAAAGCCGGGATTTCGGATATGGCGCATTAGCTGATAAAGGAGTAAACATATGGCGAAAAAGAAGCGTTACAGGGGTCATTACTGCAAGGTCTGCGGTCAAATAAAATCCAACGAGAGCTTTTCAGGAAAGGGACACAGGGATCATATCTGCAAAAAATGCAGTCGGAAATCTCCTGCTGGACAGACACCGTGTTCAAAAGAATTTCATCTTATTACTAAAAATCTATCGTAATACTTTATACTTTGTGAATCATAGAATCATAAAATATAAAAATCTTCTTGCAATATTTTTTAATGAGGAGAAAGGATACAAGATTAGTTGTACCCATTCTCCTGTGGCTGTTTTATGCCGCTACTTTTTCCGTTGCGATAACTGACTTTGGCCTGGCAACCGGTGCGGTGATAAAGTTAAAGTTTTCAGCGGTTATAAGCAGCATTCCCTTTGCAGAAATATAAATGACCGCTTCACCCTTAACGGCTTTTGCCGCATCCAGTAAATATTTCGGGTTGTACAAAAAGCCTGTTTCAGTACCTTCACCGGTTTCAACAGCTATTGTTTCATATACCCTTCCAAGCTCAGCTTCGGCTTTCAAGGCAAGCTTTCCGGCTGTGACGATGAACTCCATGGGAGCATTGGATTGTGTGGATACCAGCATGACCCTTTCAAGAGCGCTGGTAAGGTCTGTAGTGTTTTTAATACGGATTTCCTGCTTGCGGTCTACCTGCTGTACCAATTTTTGTATTGCAACATATTCTCCTTCAATGGTGCGGCAGCTAAAGACAAAGCCGGGTTTTGTGAATAACACGGTGGCTCCTGAAAAGCCCACATTGATTTTTTCTTTGGATCCGATGAGTTTTGCAAGTTCGCCCAGCATTTTTGCCGGAATGATAGCCTTAAAGGTACCTGTGTTTTCAACCGCTGCTGTAGCAAGGGCGAAACGCCGCCCGTCACAGCCTGCAGCAGTGAGACTTCCTTTTCCCATGGAAAGGAGGATTCCGTTTAATACCGGATTGGCATCATCAATCCCTGCTGCAAAGGTAGTCCGAAGCACAAGGTCCTTTAGAGAGTCCAGTTCAATAGTATTTTCCGGCTCTGCCATTTCCGGACGGGGATAGGCATCTGCGGGCATGACTGCAATGCAGAATTCAGAGGCTCCGCTTTTGATCATCAGCCTGTTTGCATCCTGACGGAGAAGAATATCTTCTTCAGGCAGCTTTTCTACCAATTCGCTGAAAAGCTTTGCATTTACAAGGGTATTCCCATTGTCCTCCACAACCGCTTCCGCTTTGCACTGTATGGCAATTTCCAGGTTGTTGCCGGTAAGGGTAAGTTCCTGTCCGCTGTCACTGGCTTCAAGGAGCATACACTCCAGAAGCTGCAGGGAGGATTTTCCGGGTACTGCTTTTTGTGTGGTTTTGACGGCTGAAAGCAGCACGTCCTTTTTGATAGTGAGTTGCATAAATTTACACGCTCCTTTTTTATTTATGCAGAAAACAGAAGGTCAAACAGTTCCATCTGTCCTGCAATGATTTTGGATTTTTTCTTACTTTTTGACGTTTGTAAGGTAAGTATGAGTGTAGGGCTTGAAGGGTCATCGCTTGATCCTGAAGGGTCAACAGCTAATGCCAGCAACGGATGGCTCTCAACGGGGATATCCAATTCTGTGGCTTCCTCCTGGGGCAGCTCCATATCCTGCTTTCGCAGTATGGCCATTTTACGGTACACTTCGGCGATATCATCCACTTTGTTCTCAATGCCCAACGCCAGCTCTTTGGCCAGCAGCGTGGTCATATCCGAGCATTCGGACATGGCGGAAAGGCCTTCATCGCTGATATTGCCCTCAAGAGTGGTGGCAACTGCAAGCTTTGTAGCCATCAGCTTGATAGCCCTGTGCTGCATGGTGCCTTTATAGAACAGAATGTACACCTCCACCTTGGGTGCCTTTTGATTGATGCGCCAACTCCTTCGTGAAGATTGACGGAAAGTGAACAAATTATATCCCACATTATAGTAAATGATAGTGGTAAAATCGTTCAGGTCCAGCCCTGTCTCCACAAGTGAAGGATTGGTAATCAGGCAGTCAATGCCATTTTCAACTCTTTTGGCGACCCATTCCTCACGCTTGTCCGGGGAAACCGATGCAGTAAGGATTTCCGTCCGGTAGCCCTGCTCCTTCAATACTTTTTTAAGCTTTTCCTGGGTGTCGGTTTTGACCCAGTTGGTATAAATGAGGACGCGTCCATGCTTTGCAACCTTTTCACGGACTATTTCCAACACCTTGTGGTCCTTGGCGTGAAGCTCATCAGGTTTTGCCGTATCCTTCGCCTGCATCAAAACGCTTCCATCCTCCGGATCATACAGTGGCGGATGCCCATAGGGCATGTCCGGGTAAATGGACAATACATCCAGGTATTTTGATAAAAGCTTTCGCGCCAGCTTTTTGTTCGAGCTTAACAGCCGTTTTAGCACACTTTCGATATTATGGTATTCGGTGGACACCTCATCCTTCATGGAAAGAGGTACCGGAATTTCTTCATAGTCCGGCAAACCGTCAGTCATATCGGACAGAGAGAGAAATACGGCATTATCCATGAGAAAGCGAGTGAAAACAATAGGGCTGACACCTGGCAGCAGGCGCTCCCGCTTTTTGGTCTTTTTACTGCGGCTGTTTAGATTGTATTCCGACTCCTTCAGCTCATAGGTAGATTCCATGACCCCGTACTCAACATTGAAAGGCCGGGAGTTTCCGAATTCCTTGCCATCCTTAAGCATGAGGTACGGTAGCAGGCGGTATAGGATATAAAAGATACCGCTGGCATACCCATTAATAAGGGTGGCGGTCATTCCGATGGTTTTCTTTGCAACCCGCACCAACTCGGCCATGGCATTCCCTTGGGCCGTCTCCCCCTTATACTGGTGCAATTCATCTAAAATAACTGCATCTACTTTTTTCAGTTTTTTATGGATAAATGTGCTGAGCGCAGCCCTTCGATAAGCTCCTAAAACTGAAAAAAAGGTATCGGGATTATCCCGGATTTCCAGAAGGCTTTTGGTGACTTCCTCATTTCCAGAAGATAGAATATGCTCATCAATCCTGCTGCGGTAAACATAGCCATATTCACCGAGTTTAACCCACTGGTTGCTTGCAATTCTTCTATCATTCGGATTTACACAGGTCCATAAAAGCGCACCACATTTGTAGCACTTATGGTTCTGGGCAGTCTCCTTGCGAAAAAAGAACTGGTCGGCATCCACAAGGTATTTGGTGCCATCCTCCGTCAGTTCCATCATGATTTTTTCATAGCAGGAGGGACAAATGAAGCCCTTCTTTATCCTGCTGTAATAAATAGCGGGTTTTTTGGAATAGCCGTCCCTTGCCCGTTCCTTGGAGACAATAGCATAAATGGTATGGCTCCCTACTTGGAACTCCTTAAAAGCGGCTTCAGCATCGGATATAGAATACAGTATACGGCCTCTGGCTCCGGGGATAGTTTCCTCAATTTCCCTTACCCATTTATGGGTCAGATGGGAGGGACAAAGCACAACATTAAAGCATTTTCCCTTTTGATAGGCATACAGAGCTACCGAACCGATTTTGGTTTTTCCGGCTCCGCATTCTGCAATAATCATGGCCATCCTTCCCTGGTCCAGCTTCCGCTTTGTTCCTTCGGCCACTGCTTTTTGTGCAGGATAGAGGCGGATTCGTCTGTTTGCGAACAGATAATTGTCTGCTTCAAGAATTTTGCTGCTTACGTTTTCTTCTGATGGGTCATAGAGCGGCTTGAAGCTGCTTTTGATTTTCTCTGCGATGAGGACGCCAAAGGCTTCAAGGTAGTCCATAACACCATTGATTTCCTTAAAACCGCCCTTGTTCTGTGAAACTGATCCAGGAATGGATATACTATCGTTTTCAAGACCACCCTCCACGATTTTTACAAGGTTTTTATCATCTTCGTCAAGTATCAGACACCAGGCGTCAAACTCCTCAATGGAGGAGTATATTATAAGGCGCTTCAGGCAATCCCTTCTCTGAAGCTCTTCAAGAATATATTCCCGGAACTCCGGAATCATGGGGACAGAGGTTTTGCGGTCGATTTCGTTATATAACTGCTCCATGTCATCCCTACTGGTAAAGATATATTGCTGTCTTCTACCGGGGGAGGGTTCGGAGTCGCCTGCAGCCTTTGTGTTTTGGTCATCCTTTCTTTTGATGAAGCATTCGGTGTAGACCGCATCTTTTTTTAATTGTTTTTCATAGATTTTTGGGGTGGTGTAGAGCCTGAAGGAGTCCTCTTCTGTTTCCACATCAATAGAGCCGCCGGAACTGATGGTATCCGTCAAAGCCCTTACTGCTTCCGGATAGCCTCCGAAGCGTGCAGCTACAAGCATGTGGGAGATTTCGTCATACACCAGGATATCAGCATAGCCCGAGACATAGATTTCCCTTTCACTGTCACGATAGCTGACACGTACAAGCTTGGAATGGGGCATGGTTATCCCGTCCTTTCTTTAGTTTTGATTTTTTTGTTGGATTTTTGATATTAGATAATTAATATGGGTTTGAAGGGCAAATAAAAAAGCCAGAAGAGATTTCTTCCGACCTGATTTTGCAAACCTTATTGAGCTTACCTTGTGAAACTTACCTTGACTACCCATATTTTATCATGAGGATGTGCTTTTTGCAAGAAATGGATTTTGATTAAGGATAATTATTACGGAAGCAAAGATAAGCGTATATAGCAGCCGGAGGAGCGTCAAAACGCATTCCAGCTGCTATATACCTTTAAGCCAATGTTTTCATACCATCCATGGTCAGGATGTTGAAAACCATTTTGTTTACGGTTGTTTCTGTCATTTCAGTGACAGTACCTTTTTTATCCTTACTATTTTCAGATTCCTTTACATCCTGACGGGTTTCCTTGATAATCCGTCCTTTGAGGATATGAGGATTATCGCATTCAATCAAGCCGTTCAGCAGGCCTGAGCCGCCTATTAAACCTATCTGCCCGATGGTAAAGGGAAGAAGCGGGCGCCTCTCCATTGTATCAAGCTCATTCTTTTGAAAAAGGCAGCTGATGCTTTTGGAATTGCGGAATTGCTCTGCCAGTTCCTCCACGTCAAAGATGGCTCCCTTGAAAATGTCCACCGCCTTTTCCTTTGAAGGAACGGTATAGCACCCTTCTTCAAGGCTATCCAGCGTGGGAATCCTTTCCGGATGCAGAGCCAGCTTATTTATTTCAACTGCTTGAAGCGAACCATCCTCCTTTCGCTTCCGCACACCTATAACTGCAACCTGTTTGAACCGCTCGAACTCCTTACCGATAAATCGGTGTACACGGATCTCCCTGAAGTTATCGCAGAGAATCCTGCAGATGTCGGGTGTAAGGCGGTAATAGGGAATAATATAAATAAGAACTCCCTCCAGCATCAGGCAGCTTAAGGCTTCCACAAGGAATTTTTTCTCATCCCGGACATTGAAGCCATTGGGGTTATAGGTTACCATATACGGTGGATTGAGGAACAGCAGGTGAAAGGCTTCACTACTGATACGGGAATGAAAAAAACTTCCTTTCCCTATGCGGTACAGCCGTTTTCTTGCTTCCTCCACTCGGATTTCGTCCAGTTCCACCCCGTATGCCAGAACATTCATACCTTCAGCTAGCTTTTGCAGTGCAAGACCGCAGCCGCAGCAAGGATCAAGGATATTAACAGAGCTTTCAGGAAATACAAGCGACTGCTTGATATGGCTTAAGTTTTCAAGGTCTGTCGGGAAATAGCCCATTTTAATGTGGTTCATGAAGCGGCCTGCAGCTTGTGCATTCAATGCCTGTAGGTCCTTGAATTGGTTGAACAGGACTTGAAATGCACTGAAGAATTTTGAATAATCAGGCACATGGATATCAAACCGTTCAAGAGCATCTATGATTTTCCCCGTAAAATCAGTTACCTTGGGCAGTTCCAGCTCCAGCAAACAAAAACGCAGGCTGGAAATCTGTTCAGACAGCTTTACTTTCATGGAGGAAAGCTCATGAAGCATATCAGGCAACTTATCATTGGCTCCTGAGGCTTCAAGCTTTGTGACTTTATCCTTTACCTTCATCATGTCGGTAATGGTGCCTTCAAGAAGCTTAACCGTATCCTCCAGCTTTTTCATTACATATAGATTTTCCATACACGCCTCCTATAAAGCAAAAGGCTGTGGCAATGACCACAACCCTTTACTTCGGTTATTTTTATGCAACTTCATTTTCCATGTTCAGAGGATTATTCTTCTGTATGCATTCCTGATGCTGCGCCTTTATCATTCCGTAAAGACCGATATCCCGGATATACACAAAAAAGTATTCCTCCACAAGGACAGTTTTTACATCGCTGTTACGGCGTGGCCTGGTGCTGTCATCCGCTTTCCGGAGCTCCACAAGGTTTTCCATGGTATTGGCTGCCTCATTATGCTCTCCCTTGATTACCGCACCAATCGATTTGTTGTCCAGAAGCTCAAACCTGAAGGTATAGGAATGAATGCCACGTACCTTCTCCGCCTGTACCTTCATGCTGAGCCAGGTGGAATAATCCATAATAACAGCGTCCACCTCTGTTGATGCAACCTTGAAGGTTGAGTTGACAATCAGTACTTCCAACCTTTTTACTCCCTTTAATATGGATCGCAGTAGGGTAAATATCTTATATGCCGCGTTCCAGGACGTATCATAGGTGTATTTGCTATGCTGCACCTTCTTAATTTTCAGCCAGTTAAGAAGCCCCGGCAATATTGGAAGCCTGGCTTTTTGAGCTGTGTTTGCCTTATTGGCGTTCGTTTTTTGAACCCTCTGTAATTGATGAATTTTTGCCATTTAAAACACTCCTTCATTTTTATTTTTTAATTGGTTATAACGTTTTTAATTCATTGCTTATAATGCCTTTAATATAAAGCAATAGTAGTTATGCCCGTTGCTTCCGGTTATCTTCGGAAGTAGGTCATACTGGTAGCCGAATCGCTGTTCAATCTTCTGCAATGCCTCATTCCAGTTTCCATCCAGGGTTTTACTTACCAGGTCATTTTTGCCTACCCACAAGCCATCCGAGCTTAGATCAAAACCTGCTTTATAATAGTGTTTCAATATGAGGAGTACCTCGCACACCGGCAGGTCATAGGGCCTTCGGTTGGTTTTACAAGTAGCCCCGGTAATGTCCGGAGTGATATAGAGGGACTCGTGTGCATTTTCCCCTTTACCGTTGAAACATATAAGGCCAGGTTCACAGATAGGGGGAAGCTTTTCGTTGGCGTCAAGCTGGAGTAAATCCGCATATTCAGCAAGAATTGCTTCGATATCCGCTACCGCTTCCTTTTTAAAGGTTGGGGCAAGGATTCTAAAGCCGTAATAATGTGTGTAACCCATTTTTTTCACCGCTTTCTTAATATTTATTTTTTAATAAACACAGGTTTTACATGGATACTTTGAGAAGAGAAGGTAATCCGGTGGGTGTCAAGGCGACCCAGCGCAAGAATACCGTTTAGATAAGATAGAATAATGGCAGCTGCCATGACATTGGCCATAATGTTTTGAGGACTGGCTACAATAGCATCACTGCAGCTTTCTTCGTTTTTAAATTTGTCGGTGTCGGACAGCATTTCAGGGTAGTAATGGCAGACAGGCTTGAGCCTTGTTTTGCCATTTTTCCTTACACCGCATACAACCTGGCCGGTAAATTCACCGTTTCCTGAATCGATGTAGACCAGGTTGTCCAATGCATGGAAAACCCGGTGGCACATCTGCCGGGATCGGTTGTTGTCTACACACCCCAGAAGTATGGGTATTTCACTCTCCTGAGTAGGTTTAAGGAGT
Organism: Ruminiclostridium sp.; assembly: GCA_012027035.1. Taxonomy (GTDB): domain Bacteria; phylum Bacillota; class Clostridia; order Acetivibrionales; family DTU013; genus MnB-11. Next base: position 12,339 of record VEPD01000447.1, read on the forward strand.
TCTGCCAGCTTTTCATCGCTTTCAATGAAGTCAGGGATGTAATTGATCGGCACGCCAAAGGCTGAGCTATAGCGGTGAGCTAATACAGCAGCCTTTTTTTGGTCCAGATCGGCCTCAACAAAGTTTTGCCTTAGAAGGTTTTTCTTTTCTACCATGTCTCCATCGGCAAGAATAATGTCGATAGGCCGTATATCCTTGAGCGAATATGCCAGCCGGTAAAGGTTGGGGACCACATGGCCGCCTGTACCTCCGACACCCAATACGAGAATCCTGACAGGATATTTTTTTGAAAAAATCACGCCGCATCACACTCCGTGGAACTGGAAGAATCCTCCTTCAGCGCATCCCGGGTTATTGTAACCCTCGCATGCCACTCACCTGGATAGCTAGCCTTTATACCCTCCAAAACATCAGACGGGTCAATCTGGTGAAACTTACCGCCGTTGGAGATACGAGCACTGATTTCCGGAAAATATCTGTCCAGCCTTCCAATGACGAAATACAGTCGGGTTGCTTTCTCATCCTCGTTGTCGGTAATTGAGAATTTAGCCGACATGGTGTTGTGACTATGGATATCAGCCACATGCAGATACCGCTCATCATCAAGCTCTGAAGGTGCAGCCTTGACCGACGCCTTTGAAACCACCTGCCCAGGGACATGTATGGCATATTTTTCGTCCTGCCGGTCCCAGAGGAGGTTCACCATGGCTTCTACCACACTGCCTTTTTGAATATAGCTCCTGAAAAAGGCTATGACCTGTTGAAGCAGATCCTTAGGTATTTTGGGGAGCTTCATTCGAAAGCAGGGTACGATGGGGTCCAGTTCTTCCACATCCTGAGTGCGGGTAACAAAAAGACCGATTTCAGTATTGCGGATTTCATAAACCCGCCCGTCTTTGGAGGGGACAATACTGATAACCTTCCTGGCTTTTGCTGCATCCTCAAGATTAATAAAAACTCCTTTGTAGGCGGATACAACACCTTTGGTCTGGCCGCTGACCCTTGGCTTCACTTTGCAGGTTATGGGCTTTCTTGACTTTTTCAAGGCATCCAGGAATTCCTTGGAACCTTCGATATCGGTCTTTACCTGTGCAATGGTTTTGCCGGTGTCATTAATTGTTTTGAAGATGCCGTAGTCCACCGTCCATGTAACCTTCTCTCTTTTCTCAAGTTCGGGAAAATCTTTGCTTTTCTCTTTCCGGAGGTCTTCAAAGGTAATCTGGAGGTTTTTAATTGGCTCACTTGCTCCGGCATACTCGAATACGGGCATACCTGCAGGAGTTGTGGGCATTGGAATGAGCAAGGGTTCATCTTCGGCTGATGTAGCGTCTTCCTCGCTCTTTGGTGTTTCACTGCGATCCTCTCCTGTGTTAAAGTCGAGGACGTCCAGATCTTCCTCCGATTTTTTTTCGATCTGGTTCGAGCTTTCTTCAGGCTCACCATCCTCGAAAAAAGTGAACAGGTCAATCTGGTTTTTACCGTTTTTGTCATCCATGTGCAATCGTCCTTTCTTTTCGGGCATGAAAAAAGCCGCGGATTGTCGCAGCTTTACCCGGTTTTATTGTTTTTTGGGAAAATAAAAAGGCCAGATGTATAAACACCTGACCTGATTGAACATACCTGATTGAACATACCTTACTATATTTTTATATTATCACTTTATGGTTATGAATTCAAGATTTTAAGATAATTATTGATCATTTGATGATTTGATGTTACTGTTCACACAGGGGTAATTCCGCCACCGACTAAAAATGGCTGCTATATGGACAGCAACCATATGGCAGCCAAAAATTGCACAACAAAAAATCATGCAAAGATACGGGAAGCGCTTTTATATAGATTTGCTTCGTCATTGCTTAGATGCGCCAACATCGTCAAACTCTGGCAGAGGTATTCGAGACTTTTAAAGCTCCTGAAAGACATAACCTGCCGTTGTTTTCGTTTAAATATACGCAGGAGGCGCTCACTCAGAAATCCTCATATAAGGATTTCTGAGTTTATCCTCATCTTTAGGAAATCCTCATCATTCACTGAAACCGGCCTAAAATTCGAGCTTTGTCCAATAAAACTGAGGATTTCCTGATGGAAATAAACGATAATGGAATCAAAATATCTGGAGGTGGTTCCATGAATCGTTATGATCAAAATGTTAAAAAAGTGATGGCTTTTCTAAAAGACCGGAAATATGCGCCATCAACGCTGTATACGCACAAATCCTGTTATGAAGGTTTGCGTTCCCACTTGAAGCAAACAAAGCTTGAGTACTCATTTGATGAAGCGTTATCCTGGCTGGAATGCCGGAGTGGCTGTTTGGGCAAAAGACAAGCTGCCAGTTACAGGCATTGCCTGGCCCAGTTGGATGACGTGTACCGTTTTGGCAGCATCCAGTCTGTCCACTTGTTGTATCGTTTACCGCCGTACAGGATGCTGTCAGATCAACTCTTGCACGAACTGCATATGTTCCTTGACAGTATCGAGACAGAGAACATGAGGCAGAATTTGCGTATATACTGTTCGAAATTTCTTCTGTTCCTGCAAGAGGCAAAGATATCATCCATTGCCGAAACAACCTATGTCCATATAAACCATTTTCTCAATGATGATTCCCACCAAACAAGGAAATCACAGGATGCATATGAACGTGCCGCCCGGCGGCTGCTGGCATTCCACCACCGCGAGTCTGGCATAAGCATCGGGCTGTCATATACCTGCGACAAGCAAATGTCACCGCACATCCAGCTACCGAATGAGATGCCGGACAGTGCCATAGAAGAGGTAACCAGGCTTAGGAGCGAAAGCCTTGGCTTTCCTTTGTCGAAATACCACGATGCCATAGACGGTTATATGGACTGCCTCAAAAAGCACCGGTACTCAAAGAATGTCATAAAACATGCAAAGCGTACCTGCAGGCTCCTGTATTTGTTCTTCGACATGCACGGCACCGGGTACTCGCTGGAACTCAGCCTGCTTTGGCTTTCGGAACTGAAGCATGCCTTAGGCAGCAGCTGGAAGCAAACCCGCCGGGTACTGATGCAGTTCAACCAATTTACTATGCTTGGAGACATTACCCCGGGAAAAGTTTTCCGTTACAAAGACACCCGGTTATCGAAGCTTCCAGGCTGGTGCCGTGATAAAGTCGCTGAATACCTTGATATACGAAAAAAAGAAGGGATGGCAAAATCAACGATCGACATGGCCCGTTCTTCCTGTGTACGGTTCTGTAACTTCCTTATCGCTCAGGGGATACCCTCATTCCATGATATCGAAGCCCGGCATTTAGTACTTTTCAACCGTTCAGACCCCCATGCCACTGCCGAGGGAAAGAGCGCCTACAATGTGCGGATCAGGATGTTTCTGGAATACTTGGAGGAAAACGAGCTGTCGGATAAACCCCTGCTGCATTTGGCGCTGCCATGCCAATACGCGGACAAAGAAAGGGTGATGGTTGTTTTAAACGGCGATGAAATAGCCAAGATCGTAGATTTCTGCCATAGCAGCCAGACCCCGTATGAACTACGCCGCTCAGCGACAGTCCTGATTGGAGTTCGGATGGGATTGCGGGCATCGGATGTCGTAAACATTAAGTTTTCGGATATAGACTGGCCAAAGCAGACCTTATCCATTGTCCAGACAAAAACGCTGAAAGCCTTGACTTTGCCTTTGCCGGTTGAAGTCGCCAACTCAATTTACAGGTATGTAAAGGATGGACGCCCCCATAGCGATTCACCGTACCTTTTCACCCATCACAAGGTGCCATACGGGAAATTGGGCAGGAGTACATGCACACAAGCCATACAGTCCATGTTGGACGGCAATACATGCGGCGGGTTCCATACAGCCCGGAGGACATTCGCCACAAACCTTTTACAGGGCGGGGTTGGCGTTGGTACCATTGTTGAATCACTGGGACACAGCACGGACGGTACCGTCAATAAATACCTGTCGCTGGACGAGAAAGGAATGAGGCTTTGCGCCATATCCCTAGAAGAAGCCGGCATCCTGCTGCCAGGGGGGTGTCCCAATGAGTAAAAGCTTTAACTATTCCAGTGAACTCGGTGCCCATATAGCTGACTTTGTTGCGCAGAAGCGTACATCCGGCTTGATATATGACTATGAGGCGGGCGTACTGAAGACTTTTGACGACTTTTACACAAACAATGGCTACCACACTGGCACCATCACAAAGGATATTATGGATGACTGGTATATGAGGTTTCTTCATGTTTCCAATGGGACACGTGCGCAAATGATATCGTTTGTAAGATTATTCTCACTCTACCTCAATTCTATTGGTATTGGCTCCTATGTCACGGGCAAGGCCCCGACAGCACAAATCCCGGTTCCGCATATATTGAGCCGGGAGGAACTCCAGTCGTTCTTCGTGGTTGTGGACGCATACGCGCCACGCGCTGCCTGGATACCGATCCGCAGGTTGGCCGATGAATACCGCATTGTATTCCGGTTAATTTACTGCTGCGGGTTCAGGATATCTGAAGCCTGCAATCTCCGCTGCGAACATGTCGATCTTGAAAATGGAGTGATAACTGTCATGCATTCCAAAGGCGACAAAGACCGGCTTGTTTACCTTGCGGACGATTTGAAAAAACTAATGTCTATGTACTGGGA
>VEPD01000032.1 GCA_012027035.1 Ruminiclostridium sp.
GGCTGCTGCCGATTGGTTTTATACATATTTTGAGGGCTTTAAAGAAAAATGATTGTATCGACCTTTACGTTGTAGCTGTCCGGCCGGAATTGCAGTCTAAAGGTATACACGCGCTGCTGCTGACCGAGATCAACAAATCTGCTGTAAAAAACGGTATTTTAAAGGCGGAAACAGGGCCGGAGCTTGAAAGCAATACAAAGGTCCAGGCATTGTGGAAGCATTACGAAACCCGGCAGCATAAGAGGAGAAGGTGCTACATAAAGCACATATGAAAAACTATTTTTATCATTGCGGGGTGTCTTATGATCAAGCTGGATTTGGGCGGAAGCTGGAAAATGAAAAGAGTGGGTGATGGTGATTGGATTCCGGGCAATGTTCCCGGATCTGTTTTTAATGATCTGTTGAATGCAGGCAGGATACCGGATCCTTTTTACCGTGATAATGAAGACGAGGCCAGGATTATTGCCTCATATGATTATGAATATGAACGTGAATTCAATATTGGGCCGGAACTGTTGGAATATGACAAATTGTTTTTGCGATGCGATGGGCTGGATACACTTACGGAAATCAGGATAAACGGCGGAATCATTGCCAAAACCGACAATATGCACAGGATATATGAATTTGAAATAAAGGAATACCTGCATGGGGACTTGAACAAAATCAATATCATAATATACTCGCCTCTTGAGCTTATGGAGAGAAAACAAAGAGAGCGGCCGCTTTTACACGGGACAGGCTCCATACCGGGTAATGCTTATATAAGAAAGGCTCATTGCATGTTCGGGTGGGATTGGGGACCTCAAATACCCGATTGCGGCATATGGAGGGATATTTCCATTATAGGCTTCAATACCGCCAGACTTGATGATATTTATGTTGTCCAATCCCATGAAGCAGGGAAGGTGATCCTGGATATAAGAGCAAGGGCCGAAAATTGGGATACTGCTGTTTTGAGTCTGGAAGCTTTGATTACAGCGCCTGATGGTACAGTGTTTCCGGCATTGGCGGAAGTAACGGGATTCGAGAATCATATGTCGGTTGGGATAAACAGTCCTCAACTGTGGTGGCCTAACAGTTTCGGTAAACAACCCCTTTATAAAGTGGAGGTAAGGCTGAAAAAGGGCGGTGAACTGCTGGATACTGCGAATTTGAATATAGGACTGAGAAAACTCAGGGTAAAAAGGGAAAAGGATCAATGGGGCGAGACCTTTGAATTTGAGATAAACGGGTACTCCATCTTTGCCATGGGAGCAGATTACATACCGGATGATAATCTTCTTTCCCGCTGCTCCCGCGAAAGAACGGAAAGATTGATAAAGGATTGTGTAGAGGCCAATTTCAACTGTATCCGGGTCTGGGGAGGCGGCGTATATCCCGAGGATTATTTCTACGATTTGTGTGACAGCTACGGATTGCTGGTATGGCAGGATTTTATGTTCGCATGCTCCGTCTATGAGATGACGCCGGAATTTGCCGGCAACATAAGGCATGAGGCCCGGGATAATGTGAAAAGGTTAAGGCATCATGCATCGCTGGGGCTGTGGTGCGGAAACAATGAAATGGAATGGGGCTGGAATGACTGGAATTTTGAAAAAACACCCAGGCTGCGAGCCGATTATATAAAGCAATTTGAAGTACTGCTGCCGGAGGTGGCTGCAGAGGTTGATCCAAACACTCTTTACTGGCCTTCTTCGCCTTCTTCCGGCGGCAGCTTCGACAGACCGAATGATGATAATATGGGAGATGTTCATTATTGGGAAGTATGGCACAGCCTTAAGCCATTTACCGAATACAGAAAGCACTATTTCAGATTTTGCTCGGAATTCGGTTTTCAATCCTTTCCTTGTTTGAAAACCGTAGAATCCTTTACATTACCGGAGGATAGAAACGTATTCTCCCGCATTATGGAGAAGCATCAGAAGAATGGCGCCGCCAACGGCAGGATATTGTTCTATCTGTCCGATAATTTCAAGTATCCCAGGGATTTTGACTCATTGCTGTATACATCCCAGATCCTGCAGGCGGAAGCCATAAGGTATGGCGTGGAGCACTGGAGGAGGAACAGGGGCAGATGCATGGGAGCGATTTACTGGCAGTTGAACGATTGCTGGCCTGTGGCGTCCTGGTCCAGCATCGACAGCCTGGGAAGATGGAAAGCTCTTCATTATTATGCGAAGAGATTCTTTTCTCCGATACTGCTTTCAGCCTGTGAAGAAGGCAGCGGTGTGGAACTCCATGTTACCAACGAAACCATGTCCGGCGTAAGCGGGGAAATAAGCTGGAAGCTGAGGGATAACGCATCAAATATATTATCAGAGGGCAGGGAAAAAGCTGTTGTTGCCCCTTTAAGCTCAGCCTTGTGTGCCGGTATGGATTTCCCCGGGATTTTGTCCCATAAGGATCATCGGAGAAAATCCTACATGGAATACGTACTGTCAATTGACGGTATAAATGTAAGCGAAGGCACAGTGCTTTTTGTCAGGCCCAAGCATTTTGAATTTCTGGATCCTGGGTTGAGTTTTGAAGTTGTGGATTCAGGCGATGAATTTGTCATTGAAGTAAGGTCGAAAGCCTTTGCAAAGTATGTGGAGCTTGATTTGAAGGATGCCGATTGCGTATTCGGGAACAACTATTTTGACTTATCGGCGGGAGAGAGGAAAAGAGTGCGGCTTGAGAAAAGCAGAATATCCCGGAGCATGTCCGCGGACGAGCTAAAAAGATCGCTGAAGGTCAGAAGTATTTTTGACATAGCTTGATAATAAGGAGAATGCGCGAGGAGTCCGGATATGGTAAGCAAAGTACCGTTAAGTGAATTGCAGGACCGAATGAAAAGCTTTATACACCTTATGGATAATGCAAACCCGCAATGGGAGATGTCCATAATTATCAGCAAAATAAATCTGTATTATTTTACCGGAACTATGCAGGATGGTATGATGGTGATACCGAGAGGCGGCGAGCCTATCCTGTTTGTCCGCCGAAGTTATGAGCGTGCTCTGGAGGAGTCCCTTTTTCCAATAATCAGGCCTATGACCAGTTACAGGGATGCTGCCGGCTTATTCGGCAAAATACCGGATACGGTGTACCTGGAAACTGAAATAGTCCCACTTGCCATGTATCAAAGGCTTCAAAAGTATTTTCCCTTTAGCGTTGCCAAGCCGGCAGACGCCCAACTGGCAGCCATCAGAGCTGTGAAGAGTCCATATGAACTGGCATTGATGAAGCAGGCCGGAGAAATTCACCGGAGGATTCTGGAGGAACGGGTCCCCGGCTTGCTGAGAGAAGGGATGAGCGAGGCCGGGCTTGCGGGGGCATTGTTTCCGGTGATGCTAGAAGAAGGGCATCACGGGGTTGCACGTTTTGGTATGTTTGATACCGAAATCGCTCTTGGGCATATAGCATTTGGCGAAAGCTCCATATATCCCACCGCCTTTAACGGACCGGGCGGCAATTACGGCATGAGTCCTGCGGTGCCTTTCATAGGAAGCCGTGAAAGGAAGCTTGCCAAAGGGGATCTGGTATTTATTGATCTTGCTTGCGGAGTTGACGGCTACCAGACGGATAAAACCATGACATATATGTTTGGAAAACCATTGCCGGAAAAAGTGATAGACATACACAAAAGATGTGTCCAGGTGCAGTTTGATATAGCTGGAATGTTGAAACCCGGCGCGATTCCAGGCGATATTTACAATACCGTAATGGGTGGGCTGGATGAGGAGTTCCTGGAAAATTTCATGGGTTTCGGAAACCGGAGGGTTAAATTCCTCGGGCATGGGACAGGCTTGCTTGTGGACGAACTGCCTGTCATTGCGGATGGCTTCACCGACCCGCTGCAGGAAGGAATGGTTTTTGCCGTTGAACCCAAGAAAGGCATACAAAACGTGGGAATGGTGGGTATAGAGAATACTTTTCTGGTCGCTGCCGCAGGCGGACAATGTATCACAGGCGACAACCCGGGGCTTATTCCGGTGTATTGATTGTGGAAGCTGCTATTTCATATATGATTATTCATATCAGAAAGAATATGCGAATAAATCTAGTTGCGAGTTATTTCCGGAGTTACTATTGATATATCCTTTCCATAATATTATTATAAGGTTATAACCAGATCGATATTTGATTTTTAGCCGACGCACAGCGGCGGAATGGCGGTAAATATGCTGGATGAAAAGTTGCCGGTATCGTTATATTATCAGTTGAAAGAGATATTGATAAAGAAAATAAAGGGAAATGAATGGCCGGTAAACACCAGGATTCCTACAGAACGGGAGTTGTGTGAATTGTACCGGGTCAGCAGGATAACGGTGCGGCAGGCTCTTGATGAGCTTGAAAAGGGAGGCTATCTATACAGGAAACAGGGGAAGGGAACCTTCGTCACCATTCCCAAGCTTGAGCAGAGGCTGGGGAGCTTTTACAGCTTCAGTGAGGAAATCAGAAAAATGGGAGCTGTTCCGGAAGCCAATATCCTGGAGTTTATCATATTGGAAAGTAGCGACAGGATATCCGAGATTCTCAAAATAGAAAGAGGTGGGAAGGTGTATGGTATAAACAGGCTGAGGAAAGCTGATAAAGAGCCATTTGCCGTTGAAACTTCATATATTCCCGTTGCAGTTGCTCCCGGCCTCGTTAGGGAAAGTGTTGAAAAAGACGGTCTTTATAATACTCTTAAGACAGCCTACGGTTAATGCCGGATGAAGCATGGGAGTCATTAGAGGCGGTACTTGTGGACGATGAAAATGACGCCTTGCGTCTTAATGTAA
>VEPD01000340.1 GCA_012027035.1 Ruminiclostridium sp.
GAAAACAGAAAAACCATACTAAAAGATACTAATGTTTAAGTTCGTTGGTGGTATCCAAAATATGCTCATTTTTGGTACCCTTTATATTGACGTTTACACCTTGGGGGCTCTTATATATTAGCTTGGGTAGTTGACGGCAGCTACTGTAAATGCTATTCTGATTGGGTCAAACCAATACATTGATCAAATGGGGGATAGTCATTAGAAAGAAGTTTATTAAATTCAGAATATTTATGTTTGCCTACTGGGCAATGATTCTTAGTGTCTCAGGCATGTACACCATGTTTATCATTCATAAAGGTTTCTCTAAAGCAGAGATTGGCTTAGCTGTCACCATATGTACATTTTCCACGTTGCTGGGACAGAATTTCATAGGCTATATGGCTGATCGTTTCAGGTGTGAAAAGAAAATACTGCTGATTTCCATCAGTACTGGAATCGTAGTTGCAGCAATGCTGATGTTTGCGAAGCAGAACTGGCATATTTTTGTTGCTGTCGCCACATGGACATTTTTCTTAAACGGGTCTGCCCCGCTTTCTGAAGCCATGTGTATAGGTACTCTGAAAACGAGCAGCGAGCAGAATAAATTCGGCAGAATCCGCGGTCTGGGATCTATCGGCTTTGGAGTATCAGGGGTATTAATAGGGCTGCTCCTGCAAAAGTTCGGATGGGATATTTATTACTGGTATATATTGGCGTGTGTTATTTTTTCCATGATATCAGTACTTATGCTGACAGAGATAAGAGGAGTAGCTTTTTACAAGGGCATTGGCAAAGTTGCCGGTGAGAACGGTAAATTTTCCTTTAAGGAAACTTTTAAGGAAACAATTAAGATAAAACAGCTGAGAGCTGTTATAATTGTTGTTTTCATGTACGCCTTTGTGGTAGAGGGCGTCTACAACTATCTGGGGGTACTGGTTTCAGACTTTGGAGGAGGGCCGCTAAGCCTTGGCTTAACATACTTTTTTGACGCAACTCCTGAAGTGGTGACCTTTTTTCTTACTGCCAGGCTCATGAGCAAATACCATAGTAAATGGCTTATACTTGCTGCCTTCGTACTCCAGATAATACGGCTTTCCTTAATACTTATTTTCAACAGCTCCCTTTCCATCATGCTTTTAGGCGTGCTGTCAGGCTTTGCTTTTGGTCTGATTGCCACAGCATACAAGACATATATATATGAACTGGCGCCGGAAAAATATAAAATCAGCTGCGTCAGCCTGAGTGAATCGATAATTGGACTATCAGGAGCAATAAGCGTACCGGTTTTTGGATTTATCATCATCAAATTCAGCGGATTTGCAGCTATTTCAGCAGGTCTTGCCATTGACGTCATAGCAGCTTTTATAATTGCTAAGGATCTGTATATGAAAAGGCTGCAGAATCGGAGTACAAGATTGACTTACTGAAAATATCGATTCAACAGCACCCATAATATTTCACCTTTAATGGAATGTGCCCATATTTTTTTATCTATATATTTGGTAGAATGGTATTAGTTAGTTTTAAATGATGAGTGTTAATTTTCATATCAGTTTTAAAATGAGAGCTTAAGATTATTTGTAATCGGAGGGGTTAAAATTATGGGATTTTCACCTTATGGCGGGTTCGGGGATATTATGTTCAGTATCGTACCTGTAATCATAATTATCGGATTTGTATTTGTATTTGGCACAATTATTGTACGTTCGATACAGGGTGCAACACAGTGGAAAAGAAATAATGAATCCCCCGTTCTTACGGTTGGCGCAAGTGTGGTAACAAAACGGGCGGATGTTCATAATTATCATCATCACAATTCAGAAGCGGATAATATGCACTACATGTCATCATCGACTAAATATTATGTTACATTTGAAGTAACCAGCGGTGACCGTTTGGAATTTGAAATCCGTGATACCGAGTACGGAATGCTTGTGGAAAATGATATTGGTATGCTGACATTTCAAGGTACACGTTATTTGGGATTTGAGCGAAACAGCAGTTAATTTGTATAAATACTGTGTGTTGCAAAAAGGAATGTGTGAAAAGGGCGGCTATTGATACCGAAAATGCATATTCGTTATATTATGCAGCAAAAATTATATACGGAATGCGGAGGAAATGTTCATGGGTTTTGATTCGATTAATGAGTATATCGATAGCCTGGATGAGAATGGAAAAAGATGCCTTTATGAATTTGTTGCTTTTATGAAAACTGAATTTCCGAAAATTACACCTAAAATCTGTTTTGCGATGCCAATGTGGTGGGTGGGCGTGAAAATGTACGATGGTTATGTAGCTATTTCGGCTGCAAAAAAACATTATTCCATACATTTTCATAGTGAAAATAATATTTTAAATCTGAAAAAAGTCCTGCCGAGCTGTAGCTTTGGTAAAAGATGTATCAATATCAAGTATGGTGACGAACAATCTATTTCAGTTGTGAAACAGAATATAAAAGACTATATAAACAGCATTTTATGAGCATACCTTCAGCATACAATTTTAAAATGCTGCGAATGTTTTAAATTCTCAAACTGTTAGAAAATATGTACGTGCCATGATGATCCAGATACAGGTAATTTTCTCCAAGAGTTGGAATACCAGTAATTATTGACTGGATGAATGCCACAACAGGCCATCCGTGTGTGCAGATATTGCAGAAATAATTGTAATGAATAAATACAGTGTTCTTCCACGGAAATCCCATTCTACCGGCTTTGTTAGAAAAAAGGATGAAAAAACAGCTTGCAGAAAACTCGCAAGCCGTTGACTTTGACGGATAAGGCGGGATTCGAATTCACGTGCCGTTTGCGCGACAACCTGATTTCGAGTCGTTGGTAATGAGGGCTCACGGGGGATTTTGGGGTGCTTTTGGGCGCGGTTCGGAGCGGTGAAAATGGCGCGGCGGCGCGGGGTTGAGGACGATGGAGCGGGCAGGGAGAGGCTTCGGGGAAAATGCTCGCTGGAGAAAGTATTTTGGATATTTGTTAGCAAGGTGTTAGCATTAAACTGTTAACACACGCTAACGCACGATTTAACGCACGCGTGTGTTAAACCATGCGTAAAAAAGATAGGCGAAATAGCGAATAAAATAAAACCGCAAAACATTATTATGGCAAAAAGTTTTTAGGGTTATATCCGCAAAAGCATTGAAGATCAACGCTAACCCTTTCGTTTATGGAGAATAGAATAAAATTGCTCCTTGCGGTATAAATGAGCGCATATTGTCGTAAAATAATTACGGTTAATCCGTAATTATTTTACGGAAATTCTTGACTTTTTATCTATGGAACAGTAAAATGATACTGAAAGGGTGGGTATGATGCTGAAACTGTTTGAAGTGACTGGATTTAAGAATTTTGAGAACACAATTCGATTTGATTTTTCAGATGTCCGGGACTATAAATTCAATAACTCCTGTGTGTCGGACGGTCTGCTTGAAAAAATGATTGTATACGGTAAAAACGCAGTAGGCAAGTCTAATCTTGGTCTTGCCATGTTTGATATTGTTTCGCACCTTACCACGAACAACGTCACTCCAAGCCTTTATGAGTATTATCTGAATGTTAATAATAAGACAGGCTTTGCTGAATTTCACTATGTATTTTCTTTCGGTACGGGCGAAATTGATTATCGTTACCGTAAAAATGAAAATCAAAATTTGCTGTATGAAACTGTTTTGATAGATGGAAAACTGTTATTTCAATATGATTATGAAGATAAGCGTGGCGACCTGTCCGGACTGGAAGCCCTGATGCCCACGCTGAACCTTTCTTTCCGCGGAAACGACTCGATTTTGAAGTATGCCATCTCTAATTCTGCTTTGGCGGATGAGCATCCTCTTTACCAGATGTTGCGTTTTGTTTCCCGGATGCTCTGGTTCCGCAGTCTGGATGAAAACAGATATATCGGTTACAAGGCAAAAAGTAATGATTACTTGGACTTTATCTTTGAAGGGAATATGCTGAAAGAGTTTGAAATGTTTCTGTTCAAAGCAGGCCTCAAAGAAAAGTTGGTTGTAAAGAAGGACTCAGATGGTAAGATGCGTTTGTATTTTGACAGCCGTATTGCGTTGCCCTTCTTTAAGGTGGCATCCAGTGGCACCAGAGCTTTATATACTTTTTTTTACTGGAGTAAAACTGCTGCAGATGTTTCGTTGATGTTTGTTGATGAATTTGATGCATTTTATCATTATGAGCTGGCGGAAACAATTGTGAAGTTATTGGAGGAAATGAAAGGCTTCCAGACAATTTTGACTTCACATAATACAAATCTGCTTTCAAATCGGATTATGCGCCCCGACTGCTATTTCATTCTGTCCGGAAATAAACTGACTTCCTTTGCCAATGCAACCGAACGTGAATTACGGGAAGGGCATAACCTTGAAAAACTGTATATGAGCGGTGAGTTTGATGTCTGAGAGCAAACGAAAGATACTTGTACTGGTGGAAGGGGCAAGGACGGACGCAAGGCTTATGGAAAAGCTGCTTACCATTTATAATATTGATGTGAAATATGAGATTGTCTCCTATGGCACCAATATTTATACCCTTTACGGCGAGATGTTTGCTGAAAATGATCCTTCAATGGTAGACCTTTTGCAAATTTTAAAGGCTCGTGAAATTGATCCGAACAAGAAGGCGATATTTGATACCTTATATTCCGATATCCTTTTGATTTTCGATTTTGATCCGCATGCACCCGATTTCTCACCTGAAAAGATTAGCGCATGGCGGAATATTTTGTGGAATCCTCCGACATGGGAAAGCTATATCTGAACTATCCGATGGTTGAGGCATTTTACCATATGTCATCAATCCCTGATGAGCAATACAGCAATCGCTTTGCGACTTTGGAGGAGTTACAGGCAGGTACTTATAAAATGCGTGTCAACCGGGAAAATAGAAATCATGATTATACTAAATTTGCCACCGACAGAGTTGAATGTAATATTGTCATACAGTAGAATATCGATAAGGCACGAAGCATCACACATGAAGAAAAAGTTTCAGAATACTTACAGGGACAAGCACATATCCTGACAGCTCAGCTTGTGCTGCTTACGGAGGAACGCAAAGTTGCCGTCCTCAGCACCTGTCCGTTCTTCATCCCCGATTACAATCCCAAGCTGATTCTATGATCTTTGCGACACATGAAAGCTAAAAAGTTATTCTAACACATTCTCAGATGAGAATGGTTAGAATCAGTGTTAGAATCGTTTTTGAATAACGATTGAAACGAATCGGTAATATTTTAGTCTTTGACGACCAAAATTGGCCCTGAAACCTTGGTATTTCTAAGGGCTATCTTGCAATCGTTGCGGAATCGTTACGGAATCGTTGTATAATTACGATTGTAACGATTCGATGACGATTAATAACGATTAATGTGTTATTTCAATTTGAGCCGCCCTAATCGAAGCGTTCTCCATTGACAAAGTATCGTTACAGCGATATACTTAAAGCGTATAGTATGGTATCGTTGTGGCGATACTTTTTACAGGAGGACTTCACTATGATTATATATCATGGCTCGCTTCAAATCGTGAAGCAGCCCGAGCTTGGCAAAGGCAAGTCATATAATGATTACGGGCAGGGATTTTATTGCACGGAAAGTCTGGACTTGGCCAAAGAATGGGCATGTCCGACGCAGAAGGACGGTTTCGCCAATAAATATACCCTGAATACCAAAGGGCTTTCTTTGTTTCGCCTTTCCGGCGGCGACTATCATATATTGAACTGGCTGGCTCTGCTGCTCAAAAACCGCACCTTTGACCTGTCTGCGGCTCTCGCCCTGCAGGCGCGGGATTATGTCATTCAGACTTTTATGCCGGATTTATCCGGCAAGGATTATATAATAGGCTACAGGGCTGATGATTCATATTTCTCCTTTGCGGAGGATTTTGTCAGCGGAATCCTTTCTTTGCGAGATTTAAGCGAGGCTATGAGTCTTGGAGCTCTTGGCGAGCAAGTGGTTTTGATTTCTCCAAAGGCTTTTGAGCAAATCCATTTTGAAGACTATGAAGCGGCAAGCTATCAGGAATATCACATTAAGCGGATGAGCAGAGACAACCTTGCCCGCCAGGAATATCCAGGTTGCATGGGCGAGCAGTCTGCGAAGCAGACGACCAGCCAAAGCAGGAAAAGAGATATTAAGACATTGAAGAATGACCTGTACGTGCTGGATATCCTTAGAGAGGAGATGAAAAACGATGACCCGCGCTTACAAAGAATCCTACCTGAATAAAGCACAGAAAACCCTTGCGGCGATGATGGACTATGCAGTTTCCGATCTGAACTACGAACCGGATGAATTCTTCATGTTGTTCTTGCAGTCCGGGCTTGCAAATGAATTCGGCAGAGGCAATCCCAAATATGTTGCCGGAAAGAGCGGAGCCGAGCTTGCCCGCGAAGTCGTTTTAATCACAACAGGTCAGTCTGTGGATATAATTCCTACGCCGCGCTTTGACCGTTCTCCTGTCTATTGGGCGGCCTGGGCTTATGCCTATTATCAATGGTATTCGGGACACAGCTTCGAGGAAATTCATAAGGCTTTGCCTTTTTCCGAGATGCTGAACATGTACCCCACTCTGCACGAAGCCGATATAAATAAGTTTGTTTCCGTAGCGGATGAAGTTTTGATTGAGAGCAAAAGGAAAAGTGAAACCAATTTAAGTCGGCTGCGGAAGGCTCGGGGACTTTCACAGAAGGAGCTTGCTGAAACCTCGGGTGTTGCCCTGCGTATGATTCAACTTTATGAGCAGAAGCAAAATGATATTAATAAAGCGCAGGCGTCTTCGCTGCAGAGCCTGGCGCAAGCGCTGGGGTGCAAGATAAAAGATTTGTTTGAATGATATTTATTTGTCTTTGGAAACGGGGTGATTTGATCTGATTTATTTTACCGCTGACCAGCACTTTGGTCACGCCAATATTATAAAGCATTGCAACAGACCCTTCGCCACAGTCGAGGAAATGGACGAATACCTTCTGGTGCAATGGAATAATTGTGTTGTCGAGAGCGACACAGTCTATATTCTCGGCGACTTGTTTTTCCGTAATGTGGTGTCGGCGAATGAATATTTGAGCAGACTTCATGGCAAAAAGCACTTGATTAAAGGCAACCACGACAAGGATTGGATGAAGAAAGCCGACTTGGGCAAGCAATTTATAGGCATATCCAGCATGCTTGAGATTAGCGACGGGTCACATAAAATTACGCTGTGCCATTTTCCGATGATGACGTGGAATGGCATTGCCAAAGGCAGCTATCATATTTACGCACACATACATAATAATACTGATGCTGCCTATTTTCAGCTTCTAAAATCCATGCCCAACGCCCTGAATGCGGGTGTTGATATTAATCATTTCCGGCCTGTAACTTTTGCCGAATTGGTTAAGAACAATCAGGAATTTAAGGATAGCGTCGTATAAAAATGTGATTTTTTACACCAAATTATATAAAAAAATGTGGTTCGAGCCGCCCTTCTGTGGCGGTTTTTTCATGCCTTTAAGGAGGTGATACCATGCTGCACGCTCCTGGTTTTTGCCGCAATTATACCACGCAATATCGATGCGCCGTTAGTGCCTGGATCACTTTTGCCAGCTTGCCTGAACTGACCAGCTGGTGTAAATCCTCCGGGTCTTGAGAGAAGATTTCCTCCAGCCACCTGCTATCGGGCCTGTTTGGCAGACCCTTGCTTCTTCCTTTACTTGACCTGTAAAAGCTGAGTTCTGATATCTGAAACTCTCTGCCGTCTTTGTGCTTTTTGATCCAGCGCCGTGTTCTTTCATGTTTGTTGTCCAGCTACCGCCGTGCTTAATACATATGAAAACGGCAAAAGAAAGCAAAAGTCCATTGCACTTGGCATCCCGGTTAAGGGCAATAAACGCAGGGCACTGGAGATGCTGGAGGAATTGAAACGCTTGTAC
>VEPD01000370.1 GCA_012027035.1 Ruminiclostridium sp.
AGGCTATAATGAAATGTGGCTGAACAATACCAATGACTGGATATACAAATACCTTCACAAATCCGCTTTACAAATGGTGGAGCTTGCCAATGAGAACCGTTTCTCGACAGGTCTGCGGAAAGAAGCCCTAAATCAGGCTGCCCGTGAGCTTTTGCTGGCTCAGAGCAGCGATTGGGCTTTCATCATGAAAACCGGGACCATGGCTCAATATGCCGAGAAGCGTACAAAAGACCATATTAGCAGGTTCAACAGGTTATATCATGATATCAAGGAAAACAGCATAGATGAGGAATGGCTGAAAAACATAAGGCACATGGACGATATTTTCCCTGAAATGGACTATTCAATTTATACAAGTTGAACAGCGAAACGCAGGGACAGTTCTCTTGTTTCGCTATCTACATCCTTACGGCGCCTTCGTATGCGAGTTCTGAACGTTCACACTCTTCATCTGTCAAAGTAACCTGGTAGCACAGTGAGCTGCCTTTCATTTTTTCTGCAGCATAGCAAAGTCCATTTGTCCTGATATCCAGGAATGGATGGTCAATCTGTTCGGGGTCGCCCAGCAGGATGATTTTGGTACCGGCGCCCGCACGGGTTATTATACCTTTAACCTGCCTCGGCGTAAGGTTCTGAGCTTCATCAATGATTACCCACTGCTTGACTATGGACCTGCCTCTTATAAAAGCTATGGCCTCGGTATTAATTATTTTTCTGTCAAAAAGCTCGTCAATTTTATCTTTTAACTCTTTTTCACTCTTATACCGTTCATTCTCATCATTATCTATCAGTATCTCCAGATTATCCACCACCGGTCTGAGAAAAGGCGCTATCTTCTCCTGCTCCGTTCCGGGGAGAAAGCCAATATCCTCGTCCAGCTTGACATTTGGGCGGCAAACAAGAATCTTCCGGTACATCTTGTTTTGCTCGATCATTATTTTGTGAAGTCCTACGGCCAGAGAATAAAAGGTTTTTGCAGTGCCTGCGGGTCCCTTTATTATTACAAGAGGCGCCCTGTCTGCATCAACCATCAAAGCCTCCTGCATAAATTTCTGGCCGGCATTCCTTGGTGAAACGCCAAAAGGTCTGTCCTGAATAAAACGAAGGGGCACTATGGCTTTTCCGTCGAATTTACCCAGGGCTGTTTTTTTATCATTATTGCATGAATGTATGATTAAAAATTGATTTGTTACGATTTCCGCTTTTTCCTTTTTACTGAAGTCGAAAGAAAATCCGAACACATCGGCAGGGTCCAGTTGTCCCTTGCTGTAAAACTCGTCAAGCTTTTCTTCGGCTGTGTATACATCAAGCCTCCCTCTGTATTGCTCATCGTATGATACCACCTGCTCGGCGAAGAAATCCTGTGCGGTGATGCCTATGATATCCGCCTTGATTCTTTCGAAAATATCTTTTGTAACAAGAAATACATGCTCTCCTTTTTCATGAAGTCCTTTACAAACCTTCAGGATTCTGTTGTCATTATTACTGTCAGGCCAACTGGCCGGCAGCTCCACCTCGGTGAAATTCATTACTATTTTCAGGATTCCGCCATTGTCCAGCGTCACACCTTCATTAAGATTGCCTTTACTTCTTAGTTCATCAATAAGCCTTGCCGTCTGCCGCGCGTTTGCACCCAGCTCGGTGCTGTCTTTTTTGAACCTGTCCAGCTCTTCCAGCACCACCTCCGGTATCACTATGATATTATCGCCAAAGGAATAGAGTGCAAAAGGAGTTTGTAAAAGTACATTGGTATCCAGTACGAAAGTCTTCCTCAAAAGCTATCTCCCCTTCTGTTCAGGAGGGAACTACCCACTCCCCTCCATAGAATGTGATGTAATGTAATAATGTAAAAAAGAATTATTGCAACATACTGACTCTTATTCTAAACCTATTATAACATTTACTCTTTTCAAAGCACAATAACAGGTTTTACTTGAGAAAAAAACGCTTAAAAATAGGACTAAATACTTATTGACATAGGTATATGGTACTAGTATAATAACTTTACTTGTCGTTATAAACGACCCTCTTTTGTTGACCCGGATAAAAAGTTTAACAAAATGATGATATAGGGTTCCCTTCTGGGAATCCTATATTGCTGTTATATCAAGTATTCTGCCTACCATATGTTTATGAAGTTTTCATTCCGGTATTTATGAATCGGGCAGAAATGAAGTTCAAGACTGCTACTGCAGCTCCTCCCAGAAAAACATATTTATAACCGTTGCTGCCGCTTTCATACCAGACTATACCTCCAATTACAGGTAAAAACATTGACATGACATGATCTATGCTTATTCCCAGAGACAGGGTGGGTGAAACATCTTCATCCCTTAATGCAATTTTTCTCAGATAGGTTGCACGAGCCATTGATGCTGAATTGAAAAGCTGATCCACTATATAGCAGACACTGATAAGCACAACAGCGCCGCTTAATGGAAGTATATCCGTTGCAAACGCGTAACCCAGACATACCAAAAACAACACCAGCGCTTCACAGCCAAGAACAAATTTCTCACCAATCCTGTCTATCAGGTATCCTGTGAAAGGTCTGAAAACTATGGAAAAAACCGATATGATAAAAAACAGGGTTGTCATAGTGGTTACCTTTTGTTTAAAGACATCCACCAGGACCCATGGCCCGAAGGTAATGAATATCTGCTTCCTTGCCCCATAAAGGATACTGAGCCAGTAAAAAAGCCTGTATTCTTTTCTGAAAACAAACCTTGTTTTCAGCTGTGTCGTACGATTTGGGTTCATCATGGCCAACAGTACCGCTGCTGTAATAAACGCTGCTGCCCCGATAGTAAATGTAACAGAAAAGCTGACTTTAAAGAATTTGAAAAGTAGCCACAATAAGCCGCTGCCTACAACCAATGCCGCAGTATTGGCTGCGCTGACCTGTCCAAGTTTTCTGCCCAGCATTCTGTCAGATGCAAAGCTCATGGCAATTGTATTGGATAGAGGCATATAAATGTGCTGGCCGGCGCTGTATATGAAAATACATATAAGCGCTATTGCGAAAACAGGCGGAATAATACCCAGAAGGAGCATCCCAAATGCCGCACATATGTTTGCGATAACAGCAATCCGTATGTCGCCAAGCGTATATAGGAAGCCTATGATTAAAAAAACCAGGAATCCAGGCAGTTCTCTGGGCATTTCAAGAGCTGAACGCTGGATTATCATCATATTGAACTTTTCCTTCAGAAAATTGTTGAGTGTCGAGCCGTCAACACTTTGGGCGATACCCAGAAATACTCCCACAAGAAGAAGCAGAATAAAATCCCTTTCTTGAAGCTTCAATTTATTCATTAGTGATCTTAACATCTGATGTAACCTCACTTTTCCACGACCAAAAGCACTCCTGAATAATATAACACCAATTCGTCATAAATTCCAGTCTTCTGACTGAAAAAATCAATAAAACCCTTGATGTATTCACCTGCCGCCTGTTATACCTATATATGAAATAGCACTATAATACCATAAAAAAATGAACTCTTACTACTACCTTTTCAGGAGCATTTGACTACATAACTAGCCACAGAGACGTGATATCATTATATTGTGAGGATTTTATAAAGTTATGGAATAATATGAGGAGTGAAATGTAAATGTTTCCCCTGAATTTGGCATTGAATCTGCCTGAATGGTACAGATTGGAACGTGAAACTGAAAAAACCGTCGGAAGGCTTACAAATCTCAAAGAGCTCGATTATTATCTGCGCAATCCGGATGAATATATCAGGAGGCTGGCGCTTATAAGGCTATCAGAGCTAAAACCCAGGGATTGTGAGAATATCCTGAGAGAGATCCTGGACGACCATTCTGAAAACAACGACAACAAAGAGCTCGCAGCGTGGGTATTGAAGGCCACAGCATTAAAATGGAATATGGAAGTCTTTATAAACGACAGATACCTTACGAAATTTACCGGAACAGAAAATTTGTCGGATATTAATAAAATCACCTGCGGCGAACTTCAACCCTCCTTAAGGTTCAACTTTTCATCAAATAAAGTATGTTCACAGATACCTGCCTCAGAAGACACCGTAAACTATGAACGGGATATTGTTCTGGATTCCGGATTCAGCTTCGGACAGTGGCTGTCGTCAATTAAAAATAGTATGCTGATCAGTTTGAAATCCCTTTTGCTGAAATTTCTGATGCTGAATAAAAAAAACC
>VEPD01000505.1 GCA_012027035.1 Ruminiclostridium sp.
CCGATATTCTTACTGATAAAGATTTTGCCGGCATCAAACGTACGATTGAATGGGATAAAAGCCTGTTGATACCCGGTGTGGGTGAAACAGCACGGATAAAGCTGGCAGGCCCTGTGAGCAGCGGTCAAATCGTTGGCAAAGTCAGCTATACTTTGAATGGGAAAGTCCTGTCAGAGGCCAGGCTTCTTGCTTCCAACGATGCGCTGAAGGGTGATTTGAAAGACAAAATAGTAAAAATTGTGGACAAAGCTATTGTTTATAAAACTTTTATTTTGGTATGCCTGGTAGTTGTTGCTGTTCTTATTGTACTTTTGGTTTTGTTTATACGGCGGAAAAGAAAAGTATGATTTGCCATTATCCAATATTCACAGTTTTTCACAAAACTATGAAATCTGTTCCAATACGCATGGACGAATAAGGCTCGGCGTCCCATAGCTTGATCAGGGTATCATATCAGCCTTACTCTATATTTCCTTAACCAATAATCAACCTGTATCAGGTAGGCATACATCTGCGGCCCTGCCATAAGCTGGCCGAACCATGGTTTACTGTAATCCGAATCCTTTGCAAGCTTATCAGTAATCGCCGCTTTGTCTATAAGCGGCAGCAGCGGAGATGATGCATCATTCAGGATATCCAGCAGGCGCGCTTTTACGGCTTTCTCATATGAAGGATTGTGCGTCTTCGGGTAAGGACTCTTTTTACGCCATAGGACGTCATCTGGTATTATCCCTTCCAGTGCTTTTCGCAGAAGGCCTTTTTCACGGCCTTTCAGCATTTTCATACTCCAGGGTATATTCCACAGATACTGTACAAGTCTGTGGTCGCAATAGGGCACCCTGACCTCCAGGCCGCTGGCCATACTCATGCGGTCTTTGCGGTCAAGCAGGGTCTGCATGAACCAGGTGAAATTAAGATAGAACATTTCACGCCTGCGAGCTTCAATCTGTGTTTCACCGGGCAAATGGGGCACTTCATTCACTGTATCCGAATAACGCATATATACATATTCATCAAGGCCTATTTCATTCAACAGGTCTTTAGACATTACCTTTTTTCGCTCATCTGTATTTGCAGACCACGGAAAAGTACCCGCATTCAGCATATCCTCCATGAAGAACCATGGGTACCCGCCGAACACCTCATCTGCGCACTCACCTGAAAGCGCAACTGTTGCACCCTTCTTTACTTCGCGGCAGAAAAGCCAGAGGGAAGAATCAATATCCGCCATTCCCGGCAAATCCCGCGCTTCAACTGCAGAATCAAGCGCTTCTACTACTTGCGGAGTATCAACAGTGATATAATGGTGATGGGTACCAAATTCATCCGACATCTTTTTTATCCAGGGAGTATCGGAATCCGGCTGGTAAAGGCTTGGGGCAAAATATTTCTCGTTATCCCTGTATTCGATTGAATATGTATTGAGTATTTTTCCATGCTTGTGAAAGTATTCGGAAGCAAGGGCGGTAATAGCGCTGGAATCAAGACCTCCTGAAAGAAAACAGCAGACAGGAACGTCAGCTGTGAACTGCCTTTCTATTGAATCCACAACCAATTCACGGACATTTTCGATGGTAGCATCCAAAGTATCAAAATGGGGCTGGCTTTCGAGACTCCAATATTTTTTCAGATGTATTCCCGCAGAATCAAAAAATAAACAATATGCCGGTTTCAACTCATGTAAATACTTGAACACTCCATTTCCCGGCGTCCTTGCAGGGCCCAGCGCAAAGATTTCAGCCAGACCTTCCGTATCAACGACCGCCTCTATCAATGGATTGGCAAGCATTGCTTTTAACTCGGATGCGAATATGAAGGAATTCCCACGCAGAGTATAGAATAGCGGTTTTACACCAAACCGGTCTCTGGCCAGAAACAAGGTCTGGTCTTTCTCATTCCAGATACCGAATGCGTAAATGCCGTTAAGGTGTTCTACGCATTTGCCGCCCCATTCCATATATGAAACCAGCAGCACCTCGGTATCCGAATTGCTGTAGAATTTATGGCCGAGGTTTTCCAAATCTTTTCTAAGATCAATGGTGTTGTATAATTCGCCGTTGTAGGTTATTACATATGTACATCCATCCCATTGCCTTACCATGGGTTGGCTTCCGCCTTCAGGATCAACAACAGACAATCTTCTGTGCGAAATTAACGCATGAGGCGATATCCAATCACCGGAAGCATCCGGGCCCCTGTTCCTGAGCTGATATGACATTGCCTCCAATATGCTGCTTTGAGGTCTCAAATCACTTTCATGATTAATCCAACCTGCTATTCCACACATACGAACATCTCCTCTGACATTTATCCCAACTCAATTCAAATAAAAGGACGCCTGTATTTCCAGGCGCCCTTGCCGAATTGAAATCACTAATAATATATGTTCATTACCGATCTTTAGTGATAAATTCATTTTTTTGAGAAGCGTATGATATTGATGTTTATTCCATATGTGTTATAATATGTTCATAATATATGTATAAAAAGAACCTGTAAGCTTTTTATCACATACGGAAAGGAAAGAATATCATGTTTTGTCCGAAGTGTAAATGTGAATACAAGGACGGCTTAACAACATGTCCTGATTGCGATGTCTCATTGGCGGATCTCCCGGGCGAAACACGGGAAAAGCCTCCGAAAGTGAAATATGGGCATACTGATTATGAACTTGTTTTTACTACATTTGTTTATTCGGAGATTGCTCTGTTAAAATCTGTTTTTGATAGTGAAGGTATCGTATATTTTATTCAGGGAGAAGATTTGGGGGTAGCGCCGGGGGGATTGCAGGCAAGGGTTTTCGTCAGTAAAGAACAAGCCGAAGAATCAAAGCAATTGTTAAAGGAATTTAATCTACTGTAAAAATATAGCCGGATTGTATGAAAACTGTTTTGGCTCTATATTGCATATCTGACACCTGATTTAAATATTATAAAACAGTATTTTATTTTTGGAGTGTCTAGATGAAAATATATGTCATAAACCCCGGACACATTCTCAAATACCTGGCATTGCTTTTACTCGTGGCATTGCTGATATCTGCAGTAAGCATCACCGGCATGGACGTACTGGGAGTATTTTCCCCGGGGAAAGAGCTTCCGATTAATTATGTTGAAACAGGAGAAAAAATAGCCGCCATAACCTTTGACTGCGCCTGGGGAGCTGATGATATTCCCCAAATTCTGGACGTACTGAAAAGTAGAAATGTCAAAGCCTCCTTTTTCATAATAGGGCAATGGGCTCAAAAATATCCTGATAAAGTAAGAATGATTGCGGCTGAAGGTCACGATGTGGCGAACCACTCATATTCGCATCTGCGGATGGGCGCGCTTGACCAGGCAAGAATAGCCGGTGAAATCAAATTGTGCGGTGAGAAGCTCGAAGAGTTATCCGGTCAAAAAATTGAGCTTTTCAGGCCTCCATACGGTGATTATAGTAATAATGTCGTTTCAGCGGCAAGAAAGTTGGGCTATTATACCATACAATGGAATGTTGATGGTATAGATATAAAAGTAAAACGATTATAAAGCTTGCTACTGCATTAGGAGCCGGGTTTAAACGATTATATCGGAATGATGTCACTCACAATACATGCCTTTTATTTTTATCTTGAATCGTCAATTGAATCAATATATAATCTACATATTAGTAAATCTATTATGGAGTGCGCAATAAGAAATGCTGAGAATAATCGCGGCGGTTCGACGCGTTATTTCTGTGAGGATAATTTGGTAATTGTCGTTGTAGTACCAATTGATTTATATGTAAATGTAAAGGAGCCATAAAAATGAATGATTTTGCCTTCAGACAGGTTCATTTGGACTTTCATACCTCGGAAGAGATCGCAGGTATTGGATCAAAGTTTTCAAAACAACAGTTCCAGGATATGCTCAAGCTCGGGTATGTCAATTCCGTCACCGTTTTCTCAAAGTGCCATCATGGCTGGGCTTATCATCCCACTAAAGCAAATGAAATGCATCCGGGCTTGAAATTTGACCTTCTGGGCGCCATGATTGAAGCAGCCCATGAAATAGGTGTCAAAACGCCTGTATATATATCAGCGGGACTTGATGAAAAAATGGCCAGACGCCATCCCGAATGGCTCAGACGTTTCAAGGATGAAAAAACTGCCAATTTTCCATCGCCATGGGCTCAGGATTTTATGCATCCAGGATTTCATGAGTTTTGCTTTAATAGCCCTTATCTCGATTATCTGATCAAACAGATCGAGGAGGTGACGGCAAATTATGATGCCGACGGAATATTTCTTGATATTGTAGGTGTAAGGCCGTGCTACTGCCAAAACTGTATTGCAGCTTTAAGAAAAGACGGGAATGGCCCCAGGGACGAGAAAGCTGTTATGGCACTTGCGGAAAAAGTATATGCAAACTATACGGCAAGGGTTGAAAAAGCTGTCAATAGTATAAAACCCGGTATGAGAATATTCCATAATGGCGGTCATATTCGGAGAGGGAGAAGGGATCTTGCTTCCATGAATACTCATCTTGAACTTGAGTCCCTGCCCACAGGCGGCTGGGGCTATGACCACTTCCCGCTCTCGGCGCGCTATGTGCAGAATCTGGGGATGTATTACCTCGGAATGACCGGAAGATTTCATACTTCATGGGGCGAATTCGGCGGTTACAAGCATCCCAATGCCCTCAGGTATGAAACTGCTTTGAGCATTGCCAACGGAGCACGCTGCTCCATAGGCGACCAGCTCCATCCCGAAGGCTTTATGGATGAAGCAACCTATTCTTTAATCGGGACAGCATACAAGGAGGTGGCGGAAAAAGAAGCATGGTGTACCGGCGCCGTGAATATAGCGGATGTGGCTCTTCTTTCTCTTGAAGCTTTAAATATAAAGGATGAAGGAGAAGGACTGGCGAAATATTCAGGTGTTTCAGAAGCCGGCGCAGTAAGAATGCTGCTGGAAGGTAAAGTTCTATTCGATGTGATTGATACACTAGAGGATTTCAACAAATACAAGTTGGTTATATTGCCTGACAGAGTAAGAATTGACGGAGATCTGAAAGAAAAACTGGATGGTTATTTCCAAAGCGGCGGCAAGGTATTGGCCACAGGTGAATCCGGGCTGAACAGGGAAGGCAATTGCTTTGCATTGGACATCGGGGCGGAATGGCTGGACGTCAACCCTTTCAAACCGGATTATTTCAAGCCTCATTTTGAACTTAAAAGCTTGAGAAACTCTTCATTTATATTTTATTCCCAGGGCCAAAAAATCAAACTGGCAGGTGGAATTGAGCTTGGACACAGGGAAGATCCCTATTTCAACCGTGATATTTTCACTTTCTGCTCACATCAGCATACGCCCAGCAGCTTGAATAATGCCGGCCCAGGTATGGTGGAAGGCAGGGCTGGCATCTATTTTGCATGGAACATATTCGAGGATTATGCTACGAAAGGCAGTCTGGTATTGAAAGAATCCATACTTTTCGCATTAAACCGTCTGTTGCCGGAAAAGAGGCTGGAGACTGATCTTCCGGCACAGGGTATTACTACCCTTACCGAGCAAAAAAGTCTGAACCGGTATGTAAATCATCTTCTTTATGCTTCGCCGGTAAAACGTGGCACAGGTATCGAGGTCATTGAAGATATTCTGCCTATTTATGATGTAAACGTAAGTGTCAGGGTACCTCATAAAGTAAAAAAAGTATACATGGCTCCCAGAAAACAGGAAATCCGTTTCAATCAGGAAAATGGCAAGGTAAGCTATACGGTTCCTAAACTTGAGTGCCACCAGATGATTGTTCTGGATTATTAAGCAGGAGGAGAAAACTCTATAAAATAGCAATCACATCTTTCAAGCTGTACTATTGCTTGAAAGATTGCTATCTTACTGTCTTTAGCGGAATGCAGGACTATTGCGGAAGAATGATTACATTCAATGGGAAAATTCTATTAAATACCTTAATTCATGGTGTTTAAGAAAAACCAAAAATGCTGAGAAATTCATGGAAGAAATGATCATTTCCTAAAACTTGAATGTTTGTGCCTTAAAAACCTTGATATAGCTTAATTTAAGGCTTATCATCAACTACGATTATGTTATGTAAATAATTGGGCATGAATATCGTCTAAACACAATTAAACTATGGCTTTAAAGGCTATTCAATATCATTCCAGGAAAAATAGAGGTGTCCGCATTACTGAAGTATTGACACTGAAAATTTATGGCTGTATAATGGAATTAACCGGTAATGCTACAGTATAGCTTGAGAAGAAGCAAATCTATTTAATTAATGGTAAAAGAAATCAGAACTTGCAGCTTATGAAGGCAACGCTATGGTTATGCGGTTTCCAATAATGTAAACCGTACTATCATTCGGGTAGGCAAGAGAAAGGGAATATGCCGATATGAAAGAATTTGGCGTCCTGGTACCGATCGTTACACCATGTTTTAAAAATGGTGAAATAAATTACCAGGGCTTGGAATGTGTTTATGATGATATGATCAATGCAGGCTGCAATGGGATGTTTGTCGCAGGAAGTACAGGACGCGGTCCATGGTTTTGTCTTGATGAACGGAAAAAGATATGCAGGACCATCGCCGCAAAGCGAACTGAGGGTGTTAAGCTTTTTGCAGGTTGTATGGGAACAGGCTTGAAGGAAATGCTGGAGAATGCCCGTGCAATGGCGGATTCAGGCGCAGATATTGCTGTCGTTACCGCCCCCTTTTATTTTAAATATAATCAGAGAGAGATAGAATATATCTTCCTGAGATTTGCAGAAGAATGCCCATTGCCTGTTTTGATCTATGACATCCCTGACTTCACTGGGACTAAACTGGATACGGCTATGGTATTCCGCCTGGCCAATCATGGCAATGTTATAGGATTTAAGGATTCCAGTTCGGATCTGAACCGTTTCAAGGAATTAACCGGTATACTGGAGCCTATTGATAATTTCTATTTGCTGCAAGGAAAGGAGCATTTATTAGCGGAAACTATCATTGCCGGGGCTTCGGGTCTTGTTGTAAGCTTTCTGCATATAGATCCTTTGCCATTTGTAAGGTTGTACCGGGCTGCCAGCTCAGGAAGAGTCATTCTGGCAATGAAAATACAGATGGAAATCACCAGGCTTTATCAAGTTGTGATGGAATGCTTTGAAAAGAGGCCTGGAATGTCGACCTTGTTTTATCTGCTAAACTATTCATTAAAGAAAAGAGGAATATGTGAAAACATACTCATGGCATATGAGGATGATTTCCCGGATTGGCTGGAAGTAAAGGCAGAAGAGGCGATGCGCATATGTCAGTCAATCAGCGCAATCAAAGAATAGGTTTTAAATTTGACTTTATTATTATATTTTATATAAAAGTTTGGGGGATTTTAAAAATCATGAGTATTAACATGTTAATGGAGATAGAAACCAGAAAGTTGTTCGACCGTCTGCCAAAGAACAGGGTAGGTGAAGCAGATGTCAGGTATGTCTACGAACTCATGGAGAAGGGCTTCAGTAATTCAGACAAATCCGGTATTGTCGGACGGTTTGAAGAAGCTTTTGCCAGAAAATATGGTGTGGATTATGCCATATCTTTTAACAGCGGAACGGCGACAATGCATGCGTGTTTGATGGCAGCAGGCATCGGACCCGGAGATGAAGTGATCATCCCTGCGCTTACGATGGCCAGTACTGCCTTTGTCGTGCTTCAATGCTATGCTGTTCCCGTTTTTGCGGATGTAACACCGGATACCCTTACAATTGATGTGGAGGATATCAA
The DNA here is from genome assembly GCA_012027035.1 of Ruminiclostridium sp. Classification (GTDB taxonomy): domain Bacteria; phylum Bacillota; class Clostridia; order Acetivibrionales; family DTU013; genus MnB-11. Next base: position 7,745 of record VEPD01000505.1, read on the forward strand.
ACGTAAAATCACTCCTTTTACAAAAGCGATCATACCGGTGTCCATCTATGGACTTTCACCGGACATGGATGCAATAATGAAGATTGCAAAAGAGTATGGTCTTGTAGTTATCGAGGACAATGCCCAATGCTATCTGGGATACTACAAAGATCGTCTTGTCGGGACGATTGGACACGCTGCAAGCTTCAGTTTTCAAGGTTCCAAGCATATGACCACCAGCGGAGAAGGCGGAATGGTTATTACCAACGATGAAGCGTATGCGGCGAAAATCAGGAAGGCTGGTGTACTCGGATATTCGGCCATAGGAGCCAGGCCAGGCTCTACATGTATACCCAGGGATGTCCGGCAGGACTGGGAATTTAAAAGGCATGACGGGTTCGGATATAATTACAGGATGCCGTCCATATGCGCCGCCCTTGGCCTGGGACAGCTGGAAAGGCTGGATGACCTTGTTGCGGCGCGTCAGGCGATAGCTGCTTTGTATGATGATATTGTGGCTTCATGTGAATGGCTGATTCCTCAACTTGTACCCCAGGGGTACATACATAGCTATTTTGCTTATACCTGCAGGCTGGACACCGAGCTGGTGGATTTTGATTTCAGGGCTTTCAGGAGCAAGTTCATAGAGCTGGGAGGGGACGGGCTTTATGGCGCTTGGTGTCCGGTCCATCTGGAGCCGGTGTTTAAGAATATGAACTTCTTTGGGAATGCCATGAGAGCCCCGAATTTCCACGAGTTATATAAAGGGAAAGTAAGGAGCTATCAAGAGGGTGATTGTCCGGTTCTGGAAAAGATTCAGCCTACGCTCTTTCAGTTTAAAACCGGTTATACTTCCTGGGAAAAGGCTCTGGAGCAGGCCGAAGTTTTGAAAAGAACCATTGAAGCTTTCAATAAGCAAACAGCAACAATATTGCAATTGAACGTAAAAAACGCTTGTAATTGTTAATCACTATAGATGGAGGCATAACGGTATGGTCTTAACCGATCATTATGAGAGTGAGCTCAATGAGTTATTGCTGCTCATATCGGAAAAGGTAGATATTGCGCAATGCAGGGAAAAGGATATTCGATATTGTAAATCATTTGCATATGAGACAGTTGACAGCCCTCCTTTGGTTGTAGTTTTTAATGACAAATCAAGCATTCAATTTCCTGCACCCTGGAACAAGTTTAAATATTATGATTATAAAGAAGCGTTTGAAAACCCGGTGGCAATGATGCAGAACATGCTTATAGAGCGTGTCCTGCCAGGATTATTGTCGGGTGACGACAGCCCTTTTGCAATCCGCAACAATCATGGAACCATCCAGATTGCCAGTTTGCTTGGCGGTAACTGGGAAATGCATGAGAATAATTTTCCATGGATAAGTCCTTTCAAAAGTATTGACAGCATAAAGGATGTAACCGATGGATGCTTTGAATTGGACTTATCTGGCGGTTTATTGCCAAAATCAGTTGAAACACTTAAATATTATAGAAGTAAATTGGACGACTACCCGGTTTTAAAGCAGGCAATACAGATTTCCATGCCCGACCTCCAGGGGCCTTTTGATACTGCTGAGCAATTGTGGGGAAGTGAGATATTTTATTCGTTTTATGATGAACCGGATTTGCTTGAGAAATTATTAAGCAGGATAGTTGAAGTAATGCTTATAGCGGCAAAGAAGTTCAGGCAATATACGGTGGACAGACTGGATATGGACGCCAATACACAGCATGAATATGTAATTCCGGGAAGATTGTTGATACGGAACGATTCATCCATCATGCTGTCTCCGGATATTTACAATAAGTTCATAAAGCCTTATGATGCTTTGCTATTAAATAAAATTGGCAAAGGGTCCATTCATTTTTGCGGAAATGGTCAGCATCTTATTAAAGATATGCTTGAGATACCGGATCTTTTGGGCTTGGATTTTGGAGACTCCAGTTTTATGGATATTCATCAGATTTACATGATGTGCCGGGATAAAAAAGTTGCGCTTACGAGTATAAATCCGTCAAGAGAAGATCTAATCAGCGGAAAAGCCTGTAAGGATATGCCGACCGGAGTAGTGTTTGTTTATAATACTGATAGCATAGACGATGCAAAAGAAGTTGTGAGAGGATATAAAAGTTTTGGGAAATAGCAGCCTTTAGGAAGCGGGGAATGGTTTTATTTATGGGAGAGATTAATGTAAAAAACCTTTTTGACCTTGGCGGCAAAGTCGGTGTCATAACCGGCGGGGCACAGGGGCTTGGGTTGCATGCTGCTCAAGCGTTGGCGGAAGCGGGAGCAAATATTGTACTGACTTCAAGGAATATTGAGAAGGCGCAAAGCGCGGCTGTCTTGATTGAGGCTTCCCAAAAAGTAAAAGCGATAGGCCTTCCGCTTGATGTTACAAGCGAAGAATCGTGGGAACAGCTTGTCAATAAAACCCTTGAAGCCTTCGACCGTATTGATGTCCTGATAAATAACGCGGGAGGCCGGAGAGTCTCAATAGACAATACAAACCGGAAGGATCCCGGTGAGATGTTTCTGGAGGGTAGAAGCCTTGCCGATTGGCAATATACCATGGATGTAAACTTAACGGGCGTATTCCTTGGCTGCCGCGCGGTGGCGCCTGTTATGAAAAAAGCGCAGTGTGGGAAAATAATCAACATGGCTTCCATTGACGGTATCAGAGCGCGGGATCTCAGGATTTACAAAGGTACGGGTTTAAATCCCACAGTACCCGACTACCTTGCATGCAAAGCCGGTGTTATTAATCTGACCCGCGGAATAGCAGTAGCCCTTGCCCCATATGGGATCAATGTCAACTGCATATCTCCCGGCGGTTTTTTCAGAGGGCAGCCTGAAGAATTCGTAAGGAATTATGAAAATAAGGTCCCGTTAGGCCGTATGGGGTGTGATGGTCTGGACCTGAAAGGCGCTTTTGTTTTTTGCGCCTCAGCGGCTTCGGATTATATGGTCGGCCACAATCTTGTGATAGACGGCGGCTTTACAATATGGGCTTGAATGCCTTGGTATCATAGAATCATAGGAATATCATATTGACAAACCGGTATAAAATATTTACAATAATATATTACGAAGCAATAATACAACTGCAATAATACAACGTTAAGAAAGGGTGTTCCGTATTATAAATAACGAAAAAAATTACCTGTATCTAGATGTAAAAAATTACATTTTGGAACTGATTTTTAAAATGGAGCCTCACGAAAAATTACCGTCGCGAAATTATATAGGCAAAACTCTTAAAGTAGCAAGGATAACGGTAGATAGGGCAATTTCCGAGTTAATCGGAGAAGGCTTGCTTTATGCTTTGGATGGAAGCGGCACTTATGTGCTGGATAAGAGGGGATTTGAAACCGGTAATATTGGTAATGCTGCATGGGGTGTAATATTGCCGCATCTGGATATTTTTATTTTTCCTGAACTTATAAAAGCCATTGAAGAAGTAGCCAGTAAAAACAATGTCCATACGATTATTTGCAATACTAAAGATGATAATGAAAGGGAAGAATATTATATAAAGAAATTAATAGCTTCCAAAGTTCAAGGTATCATCATTGTCCCATCGACACATGAAGATAGTATGAGGATAAATGCATATAAGCTTCTAAAACAAAATAATATTCCTTTTCTTTTTTGTGTCAGAGATGTAAAGGGGTTTGAAGCGCCTTTGGTAAAATCCAACGATTTTTTCGGATGTTATATTGCGACCAGGCATTTAATTGAGCACAAGGCTGCGCCAATCGCTTTTATCAGTCAGAAGCGTTATTCTACTATCGACCAAAGATTTCAGGGCTATATGGCTGCATTGTCAGAATATGGTATAGAACTTAATTATGATTATATTTATATGCATAATAATTATGACGAAAAAGAGGCTGCGATAAAAGGAGTCGAATACATATTGAAATCAAGTACTTTACCGAAAGCTATAGTTTGTTTTAATGATTTAGTGGCTTTTGAAGTATATGAGATGTTAAAATCCAATGGCATTAATGTACCTGATGATGTAGCGATTATAGGTTATGATGATAGTATAATCTGTGATATAATGCCTGTTAAATTATCAAGTATACGGTACCCCAAGTATCAGGTAGGATTAAAAGCGGCAGAGCTGTTAGCGGGTATTATTAACAAAGATGAAAAATCACTTAAAGTTTTAAAGGCAGGCAGCAACTTGATTATAATACCTCCTGAATTATCCGTTAGAGAATCCTGCGGGTGTAAAGCGAAAATGATTAATAGCATTGCCTGAGGATATCCATCTAGGAGTGCGCTCGGAAACGCCTCCTAATAAATGGCACAATCCAATATTATACGCGCCCGAGTGCGTATGAGAAAAATGCCTGAAGCATGCATAAAGTAAGCATTTCCACTATCTTTTTTGCTTCGGTTTCTGCCCGTTTCAGACACGCTTACTCGTTTTTCTGATTTTTCTTACACCATATGTTAGGTTCTATTTAGGCGCATATATTCCTGATTGTGCTGCCAGCGCCCCTCGTATTATGGCCTGCTCGAGTACCAATGCAGCGGCAGTGCCCACTTGTGTAACTACTGCATCTCTCGACATGTTACTGGTGTGAGATCCCAGGGCAAGACAGAAGACAGTATCACCATCCCACTGCGTATGATTTGGGGATATGGAACGGGCCATTCCATCGTCAGCGAGCCTTGCCACCCGGTTGGCCTCCGCTTTTGTCAGCCGTTCCGTGGTAGCCACTACTGCGATTGTAGTGTTCATGTAATACAATGGAGATGGTACACCTTCCATCATCGCCCGGGTTTGATTGACAAATGTTCCGTCAGCATTCAGCGCTCCTACGATAATGCACCCATGATCCCATATATCTCCTAAGGCATTGACTACCGCCAAAGCTGCAACCACTGGACCGCCGGGAATTTGTATGGAGGCAGTCCCAAGGCCTCCCTTCATTGGATTTCCATAGATTTTTCCCACCGTCGCTCCTGCACCGGCACCCACATTTCCTTCCGCAACAGGACCTATATTTGCAGCCTGACATGCGGCATAAGCCATGGCCGCATCGGGTGGATTTGTGCCTTTGGCATAAAGGAGGTCGAATATGACCGCCGCAGGAACAAGAGGCACATCGGCGATTTTATGTTCAACGAGCCAGCGCATCACCCCGCCCGTTGCCGGAAGTCCGAAGAAACTACCGCCTGTAAGTAGGACACCATATACAGGATACTCTGAGGCGCCCGGACGGATGATATCAGTATTCTGGGTACCGGGGCTGCCCCCGCTTACGTCTATGCCGGGGACTGCTCCATTCGGGCAGAGAATCACTGTACATCCGGTTCGGCCGCTTTTATCCCCGGCGTTTCCCACCAGGATACCGGGAACATCAGTAAGCCCTCCTCTAGTTGTCATTTTAGCATTTTGATATTTTCCATTACTCAATTTCATCACCTAAGTCTATTAAATATAATTTACCTAAAAATAGGATAAAAACTATACATAGTTCTTCCAGTTCTCATGGTTCAAATATAACCCGTCAGTTCAGGAACACTATGTCGGGCATTCAATAGTCTCATCTGATTTCGGGTTGCCACAGTGTATATTATTAAAAAGAAGGAAATTATGTGCATATTCCCGGACCGTCATCGTGGCACAGCATAAATATGGCTACTATGCCCTGCCTCTGCTGTACGGCGACTGCTTTATCGGAAGAGTTGAGGCAATATGTGGCCGCAAGGCGAAAACATTGGTTGTGAAAGATATCTGGTATGAAAAAGGTGTAAAGCAGATAAAGAAGCTGCAAACCGTCATTGATAATTGCATATACAAACTTACTGACTATAATGAATGTAAATATGCTTTTCTGACAGATAGTTTTTAAACATAATAAATTTAGCCGTCTGTTTGTCTGTACAAATTTATGGTATCATTATAGGTTCTGAAGATCCTTGATTTTTATACAGGGAATAAATATTGACAACGAAATTTGACAGTTATATAATAAAGCTATAATGTAGCAATATAGATTAAGATTTTTTTGCTGCATTGTCAATTGATTAGCATGTATCTGTTCGAGTGAAATCAATCAAAATAATAGGAGATATATAAATGATAAAATCAATAGTTTCGAGAGATGATTCAATATATGAATGCTTTCCGGATATTGCAAAATGCAATGATGGTACTTTAGTATGCATTTACAGGGAGAGTATGGCCCATGCCGCATATCCGTTTTCAAGTCTGGTATGCAGGAGAAGTACTGATGAAGGAAGGACATGGCATACTAAACAGATTATCGATGAATGTATAATCGACCAGAAAACATTTAAAGATTACAAATCGTTTCTGACAGAAGATGAAATCATTAAATATAAGGAAGCTCTCAGCAGAGTAAAGAAACCTGAAAATATCGGATGCTTTCTTAACTGTCCCAGGATCATCAGCTTAAAAGACGGTCAGTTATTGATTGTTGCTGATTATTATGTAAAAGATATAGAAACAAAGGCCAACAAATGGATAAATAAGTTTTTCAGGAGCTTCGACTACGGTGTTACATGGGAAGGGCCTGAGCTGCCAAAACTCCCTGAGGGATTACTGGTCCCGTCTTTAAATGAGCTGAGAGACGGCAGACTTATGCTCGGTTTAGGTTCGGAAGAATTGGATGAGAATGATGATTTCCTGGCCACGCACTATGTGCTTTTTTCCGATGATAAGGGCAAAAGCTGGTCTTCGCCGGTAGAAATACATGCAGAAAAAGGAATCAATCTATCCGAGGGCAGTTTCCTGGAACTCGATGACGGAACGATTCTGGGCATAATGCGGGATGATAATCTGGGCAGGGGATATAGACAGTTAAAGGATGGGAGCCTCAAGCTTTATAATAGTGTAGGATGCGGATATAAAGTACTTTCAAAGGATGGAGGGAAAACATGGCTGGGACCATATAAGACAGAACTTATCGGTTTGCAGGGAAGAGCGAAGGTAGGAAGGCTGAGATCCGGGGAAATATGCATCACCTATAGAATTTGTCTGCCTAATGTTATGCTGGCTATGCATATTATGACGCAGGATGCGGCAAAATTTGAAGGTGAACAGGCTATGATAGACAGAGAACCAATTCCTGAAATCAAAGAGAATAAATATCAAAAAGTATGGTATATGAAACAATATTATCCTGGAAGGACCATCGTTCTTGATATTGACAGGAGCGTCCACAGGGATTGCGGTTATTCAGGATGGGTACAGCTTGAATCCGGCGATATTTATGTTGTCGATTATATAAATGACGATGCTCCAAGAGCTCATATAAGGAGCTATACCGTAAACCGGAATGAAGTTATTTTATTTCCTGAAGGTGATCTTCCATGGCTTCATCCTTCATCGCAGCCATTTATCGAAATGACTTTCAAAATGGCTGAACGGCAAATGAAAAAGAACCGGCAAAAGAAAAAATGAACTGATTGATGAGGCGGGAGGATATATAAAGAGTTCATATGAACGATGAGATAAAGAGATTTTACGTGTCCGATGAAATAATCCGCAAGGCTTATGATATTTGCCTGAGGGTATATGAAAACAATAATGACGGGAAACATTTCTGGGTGTCTGATTTTTACAAACATGCCACTGCAATCGTTCCGGATTTGACATTTGGATTGATGGGCGCTGCAACGATCTGCTGTGATGATTATATTGAGTTATTCGAAAAGCAAATCGATGAATTGGCGGAAGGCCAGAAGGATGACGGTAATCTCTGGTATAATAACCGTGCGATGTACCAGGTCATGTATCCCATATGGCTTTATAAGATTTTTATCTACAGCGGCGGGAAAGAACACCTGGAAATACATAGAAAGCGCCTTACAAAGGCATTTGACTACCTTTTTCATCATGAGGACGACAATGGCTTTGTAAAGCTGATCAGGCACAATGAATGGTTGTATAGTGAAGGAGCGGACTGGGTAGACTGGTGCGCCGAGCGGATGGAAGGCAAGACAATGGTATTCCAGACATGGTATTACAGAGCCCTTCTGTGCGGTTCCTTTTTGATGAGCGTACTCGGAGAAGACCAAAGCGCCGGTCATTATTCAAGAAAAGCTGAAATGATCAAGAAAAATCTTAATGAAGTTTATTGGAAAAGGAACCACTATCTTGACAATATCGACTTTGATGGCCAGCCTGTCGACAACTACTGGCTTGATACGCAGCTCTGGCCGATTGTGTTTGGTGTTGCAGACAAATCAAGGAGCATGTATATCCTGAACCATATTGAATGCATGGGTGACTTTGACGAAGGAGTTCCTGTACGGTGGAGGGAAAGCCTTGATGTCTCCGAGGTACTGATGGATAATTCATGGCGGGACAACGGCGACTGCACGTGGTTTGGGAGGCTGGGCTCCGCAGACATACTGGCCAGATTTAAAATGGGACAGAATATATACGCGCTCAAGCTGCTGAAAAGGATATCCGAAATATTCGTAAGGGATGGTAATGTCTATGAATGCTATGATATGAAAGGAAATACCATGCCCAAGAATATCGGCGGCGGGAGTTACCTTGAGCATGCGGGAGGATATATCATGTCGGTAATGGAGGGTATGTTTGGGATTGAATACCCTGTCAGATATGGTGATAAACTTACCGTCAATCCGAGATTTTTCGGCGAGACAAATGTCTGGGACGGCATGTCGTTGGAATACGAGGCGCATACTGAATTTAAGTACCTGGGTAAGGCATTTGCATATGATTATAGTAATGCAAAGGTAGAAGAAAACAGGTTCCATACAAAGCTTTCAATAATTCCCAAAGACAATACTTGCTGTGAAAGCGCTGCGGTTAAACTCAGCTTTACCCATCCCCTGCCGGTTTTCACAGAAATAAACAGGTTCGCAGTCAACGGAATTGAGATGCCTGTAGATAATTTTTCCGGATTTATCGGTATTAATGTTGAAATACCTTTTAGTATTGATGTGGAATATTCTGAGACGCTGAATTATTCGCTGAAGGGGCTTCCAGCGGGACAGGCCAATACAGACAGCCGCTGACAGTCATGTACCATACGTTGGAAAGGAGCGATATTAGTGGAGTTTATAGAAAAATGCAAGATGCTGCCAAAGATACATATTAACGATATCGAAACTCCTGCTCTGGTAGTCGATTATCTGAAGCTAAAAAGCAATATCGAAAAAATGGCTTCTTTTATGAAATCAGTCAATTGCAGCCTGAGACCTCACTTTAAGACACACAAATGTCCGGTGATCGCAAATCTTCAGATAGATGCCGGAGCAATAGGCATAACATGTGCTAAAACAGGGGAAGCGGAGATTCTGGCCGCCTCGGGTATAAAGGATATCCTTGTTGCCAATCAGGTTGTCGAGCCCTCTAAAATCAGGCGTATTGCGGCAATTGCAAAATACTGCAATATTATTGTTGCCGTCGACGACTTGAAAAACGTCGGCGACCTTTCGGCTGCAGCGCAGGAATTGTCTGCAGATATTGGTGTCGTTATAGAAGCGGATATCGGCATGGGAAGGTGCGGAGTCAGAAATGTTAATGAAGCTCTGGAATTAGCTGAAAGGATAATTAAATCTCCGGGCCTTTCGTTCAAGGGTCTGATGGGTTATGAGGGACATTGCGTATTCATAAAGGATTTTGAAGAACGCAGAAAAAAGACTCTGGAAGCCAATGAGAAGCTGATCTGCTATAAAGAGTTCCTTGAATCAAAAGGTCTTATAATTGAAATTGTAACAGGCGGAGGTACGGGTACTTTCAATATAACATCGCGTTTTCCCGGCTACACGGAAATCCAGGCGGGTTCCTACGTGTTTATGGATTCAAAGTATAATTCGATCGAAGGCGTTGAATTCGAAAATGCGGCATTCATTATATCGACAGTGGTGAGCAGGCCGGAAAGGGAGCTTGCGGTTATTGATACAGGAATGAAATGTATGACCGGCGAGTTCGGGATACCCCAGGTGATTGGCACAAAGGGGGCAACTTTGAAAGCGCTTGCGGAGGAACACGGAATGGTACAAATAGATGAAGAAAACAGCAATTTGAATATTGGCGACAGAGTTAAAATTCTGCCGTCTCATATTTGTACGACGGTAAACCTGCATGACCGTTATTATGTAAAATATAACGATTATATTATGGATACCTGGAGCATAAGCGCAAGAGGGAAGTTTTCATAATTTTTATTGATTAAATTCGAATTATAATTAACAGGAGGATATATATGTCTGAATTGAAGTGTGAAGTATCTATATTGACGCAGGAAGAAGTACAGCAAATACACAATGCGTCTCTGGAAATTGTAGAAAAAGTCGGTATGCTGGTTGAACATGACAGGATGCTGAAGGCACTGGAAGCAATTGGAGCGAAGGTGGATTATAATACGAAAATCGTACGTTTTCCGGAGAAAATTGTGGAAGAATGTGTAAGGAAACAGGTCCACAGGGCAAATACGGCTGTTAATGCTCCGGAATATTATGCCGACCCGCTGACATTATGTGTAAATAAGATGATTGACAGGCCGATGTCACTCAATATGCAGATATATTGCATCAGCATCAGCGACATGGATACCGACCTGATCAGGACTGCGACTTTAAAGGACCTTGATGAATCGGCGATTGTGGGAAATGAGCTGGGCAACATTTTTGAGATTGCCCCGCTGGTTGTTCCCGGCGATGTGCCGGTCGAGGCGAATGATGCATATATGTTCGCAACAATGCTCAAACGTACAAAAAAACCAGTCTCAGGTCCTTTGTTCAACCTGGCTGCAATCCCATATATCAAGCAGATGTATGTGACGGCCCTTGGCAGCGAGGAAAGGTTTTTAAAAGAACAGCCTGTCATTTATCAATGTCTCCTGCATGGGACACTTTCTGTTTCATATTATGCTCTTGAGATGGCCTTTAAGGCTCTGGACGAGGGCATGACTGCAAGGGTGGGCGTTCCTATGGGCGTGGCCGGTTTCAGCAGTCCTGTCACATTTGCGGGTGCATTAACATTAGCCAATGCTGAAGGCCTCTGCAGTTTCGTGATGGCGGAAGCTATCGGAGGGAATTGCTACGGGAGCCTTGGCGGCGTTGTTAACTTCAACCCGGCAAATGGTGTTGCGTTGTACGCAAGCCCCGAAAAGCAACTCCTTTATTTCGCTATAAGGGACATTGCGAAATTCTATGGTTTTAAAAACTGGAAGCGCTACGGAGGCCATGCCAACTGTTCGGATGCCTGCTATCCCGGAATCCAGGCGGGTATTGAAAAAGGATTCTCCTCTATGTTCTCGGTGATGACCGATTCAATGTACATCCATTGCGGACTGCTGTCCTCCGAAGCTGCGAGCATACCCCAAATGCTTATCGACAATGAAATATGTGAAATTGTAAGCAGGATGAAAAGGGGAATAGAGGTTACAAAGGAGAAAATATCCCTTGATATGATTAAAAAGGTAGGAATACATGGCAGTTATATAAATCCTGAAGATGATGAAGTGCTTGAGCATCTGGTGAGATATTTCCGCGAAGAGAATTTCATACCGCAATTATCGGTGAGAGAAAGGCCGCAGGCATGGCAACTGCATCATGATATGCTGTCCAACGCAAAAACCAGGGTGAAAAAGTTACTTGCTGAAAATGATCCCCACCCGCTGGGAGAAGAGAAAGAAAAGGAAATAGACAGGATATTGGGACGGTATCTAAAAGAGATTGGTAAGTGATGGTAACAATAATAAATTATATTAAAATAAGGAGGGATGAAAGTAATGGATAATTCTTCAAAGAAACGCGAAATACCATATTGGATCGGGACGACTCCATTTCTGCCATCTGAGAAACGCGAAAAACTGATAAAGGATTGCGAGCTTTTATTCCTGTACGGTTTCGAAGGAAATCAGGTGGAAAATCAGGTTTATGTATGTTCGGACATGATTTTTACCGCGGATTATGTTTTGGCGCCAGGAGCATTTTATGATCCCCCGGGATTGCACTTATACGGTGATGAAAGCTATTTTGTTGCCGAAGGAGAAGGCCTGGCGTTCAATCCTGAAACAGGAGAGACATTCCTGCTTGAAGAAGGAGATACTCTTTTGATCCCGCAGGGGACCCGCCACCAGATGTTTAATTTTACCGATAGGCAGCTTAAGATTATCACCTCTGTAGCCCCAAGGATATGGGCAAACGATGATATGGGGACGGTCATACCAAAAGTCGAGCATCCGAAGTTCTATATTCCAAATGGAAAAAGGGGTGAAAGCGAAAATGGATAATAATGAATTGAAGTATTGGCCGCAGCCGGGCAAGTTGCTAAGAGAAAAAAAACAGCTGACGGTAATTCGTAAAAATGAACGCATGCATGTCATTCATGGTGAAAAACGTCATATGTTGCTATCATTCATCGTGAGGAACGATTATATGAATATCGCGATAATGACATTACCCAAAGGCGTTTATTCAGAATGGGAAGTTCATGAAGGCGATGAGGTGGTAGTTGTATTAAAGGGCTCGCTTTCGATCCGCATACCTATGTCGGGTGAAAATTCCG
>VEPD01000230.1 GCA_012027035.1 Ruminiclostridium sp.
GAGGCATGGCGGAGATTTTTGCCGAGGCGGGCGCAAAAATATGCATGGTCGGACAAAATGAAGAGCGCGGCAAGTCAGCGGAAAAAATGGTGAAGGATGCAGGATCGGATGGATTCTTTTTTAAAGCGGATGTTGGGAATCCCAACGATATCAAAGCCCTAATTGAGGAAACTGTAAATAGGTACGGGAAGCTTGACATTATGGTAAACAATGCCGGGAGAACGTTATTATCACCTGTCTTGCAACATGCTGAAGAAGATTGGGAATATATTATAAGAAATAATCTGACGTCTGTATTTCTAGGCAGCAAATACGCTTCCGTACAGATGGTGAAACAGGGTCATGGCGGAAGAATCATCAATATTTCTTCCATTCACGCAAAAATATCGCAGCCTTACTCATCTGCATATACCGCATCAAAAGGCGGCCTGGAATCGTTTACCAGATCCCTGGCCAGTGAGGTTGCGCCGTATGGAATAACGGTTAATATTCTGGCGCCGGGAGCCACATATGCTGAAATTAATAAAAACATTTATACGCCTACGGTGGTAGCGGCATTAAAGAGAAGAATTCCCGTCGGGAGGATAGCCAACCCCAGAGATATCGCCTGTGCAGCGCTTTTTATTGCATCTGATGAAGCATGGTATATGACGGGAGCAAGAATATGTATGGATGGCGGGCATGAAATGGATGGAAGGCTCCACGGAGTCGGCGATGATGGAGATGCTTATTCCAGCCTGATCAAAAGCGATGCTTAATTATCCTGTTGAGGTATGGACAACAGGACGCTATCAGGGAAAGCAGTCTCAACAATAATCGGGGAAGGAGCATGCCATGACGCCTATTGAAATAGATACGCTGAAAAAAAAAGCCGTGGAAATAAGAAAACATATAGTCGAAATGTGCTATACCGTCGGACCTGAGAGAAAAGCGCATCCGGGATCTGCGTTATCCATTGCCGATATTTTGGCCGCACTATACTTTAAAGAAATGAATATTGATGTAAATCATCCTGATAAGGCGGACAGGGACAGGTTGATTTTATCCAAAGGGCATGCATGTCCCGCACTCTACTCAGTATTGTATTTAAAAGGTTTTTTGACCCGGGATGAGTTATCTTCATTCAGAAAAATCAATGGAATATTGCAGGGACATCCCGATATGAAAGGTACGCCGGGAGTGGATATGACAGCCGGTTCTCTGGGGCATGGTCTGGCGGCAGGAGTAGGGATGTCAATCGCGGCGAAGATGGATAAGCGGGATTATTGTGTCTATGTTATACTGGGTGACGGTGAGTGCCAGGAAGGTCTTATTTGGGAATCCGCATTGGTTGCTTCGAAATACAATCTTAAGAATTTAGTCGCCATCATTGATAAGAATGGCTGGCAAAGTTGTGACAAAGTGCAAAATACAATGCCAAGCCTGGAACCTTTTGTTCAGAAATGGATATCGTTTAATTGGAATGTGATAGAGATTGATGGCCACAACATGGAAGATATCGTTTCCGCTCTGTGTCTGGCAAGAAATCATAATGCGCGACCCACTGCAATCATTGCTCATACGGTGAAAGGAAAAGGTGTATCATTCATGGAAAATGACAATTCATGGCATCAAAAGGCACTTACTTTATGCCAATACGAACAAGCTGTAAAGGAGATCGGAGGTGCATAACCGGTGAGCGCAAAAATGAGATCGACCAGAGAAGCCGCGGGAGAGGCCATATTGGAATTGGCAAGAGAAGGAGCAGATGTTGTTGCAATCAGTGCTGACACCTCCAAATCCATGTATATTGATCTCTTGACGGGAGAATATCCTGAGCGGTCATTTGATACGGGTATAGCAGAACAAAGTATGATGATGATGGCGGCCGGACTGGCAAGTACCGGAAAGATTGCTTTTGTTGCATCATACTCCGTATTTACATCCATGCGTTGTTGTGAACAAATCAGAACTTTTATTGCATACCCCGGATTGAATGTAAAAATCATTGCAGGGATCGGCGGATTATCAGCCGGAATTGAAGGAGTGACGCATATAGCAACCGAAGATCTGGGGATCATGAGATGCATAGCCAATATGGCGGTCATTGCGCCAAGCGACTATTACTCGACAAAGATAGCGGTGAGAGCGGCCGCTAAATATTGCGGCCCGGTATATATAAGAGTGGGACGCGATCCTTCGGAAGATTTATTCGATGAAAAATATCAATTCGAGATTGGGAAGCCGGTATTGCATAAAAGCGGTAAAGATGTTACCATTCTTGCTTGCGGCCTGGTGCTGGCGGAAGTTTTCAAAGCCGAAAGAATACTGGAAAGCGAAGGAATTGATGCAGGGGTCATCGAGGTGCATTCGATAAAGCCATTGAAAAATACCGAGATAATATTGAATGAAGTATTGAAAACAAAAAGGGTCGTAACAGTGGAAGAACATAATGTAATTGGAGGTTTAGGCAGTGTCGTTTCTGAATTGATTTGTGGAAAAGGATATATTCAGTTTGAGAAACTGGGCTTGAATGATTGTTTTGCACAATCGGGAACACCTTATGAATTATTGTGCAGATATAATCTGGATGCAGCCTCAATAATAAAGACGATCAAGAACATTATATAACATGAATGATCTATTTATGTATTTAAGCGGAAAAAATTCAATGCTTTTTTGGAATATGTGTATTTTTTATTAAGGCTGTAACCTGTATAATATTTACGAATGGTGAATATCATGGAATTCAGGCTTCAATATCTGAGAGAGGCGCCGGGGTAATAAATCATGAGATATGCTGTTTTGCCGCAAGCCGGCGTCGTAAAAATTGAAGAGAAACCTATCCCGCCGGTTGAGGATGATAAGGTGCTCATAAATGTAAAAATGTGCGGCATATGCGGGACCGACACATTAATATATAAAGGAATTTTCCATGTAAATTTCCCATACAGTCCCGGCCATGAATATTCGGGGGTAGTTGTTGATGCAGGCAAAAAAGTCTGCAGTGTAAAAGTTGGAGACCGGGTTACGGTGAATCCCAACCATGAATGCGGACTATGCAGCTATTGCCGGTCGGGCCTTCCGAATCATTGTGAAAATCTGAAAAAGCCCGGTATAAAGTCCAATGGCGGTTTTGCCGAATATGTTTCAGTACCGGAAAAGATTGTTTACCGTATTCCCGACAATATATCTTTCAAGGAAGCAACTCTGATCGAGCCGGTGTCCTGCGTCCTTCACATGGTCGATGAAGCAGGTATGAAAGCCGGAGATCTGGTCGTAATAATAGGCGGCGGCACAATGGGGCTTATCAGCCTGCTGCTATGTAAAAACTACGGCGCCCGTACGGTTATTTTAAGTGAACCTGTCGAATATAAAAGAGCGCTAGCGAAGCAGTTGGGCGCTGATTTGACATGTGACCCGGCAAAAGAAAGCCTTTCATCACTTGTAAAAGAAGTTGACAGATATGGCGCAGATGTGGTATTGGATAATGTCGGCAGCTCCAACACTATTTATGAAGGATATAAATGTCTGAGAAAAAAGGGCAGGCTGACCATATCAGGATTGAATTCCGATAAAACGGACATTCCCATCCCTTCACAGGACATTGTTAAAAATGAATTGACCGTAAAAGGCGTGTTCCTTAATCCGAATACTATTATCCGGGCAATTGGCTTAACAGCGTCCGGGGTTTATCCCCTGGATTATCTGATTACGCACGAATTTGAGTTATCTGAAATAGACAGGGCTTTTGATATATCCATGAAAGGGGAAGCTGTCAAAGTTCTTGTCAGGATGAACGGACAGGAATAAATAGCCGCAAATTTATTGAATATGTAAAAAGGAGGAATGAAATGCAAATATTTCTTGATACTGCAAATATCGAAGAAATTTCAAAAGGAATAGCTGGTGGGTGTGTTTCAGGGGTGACGACCAACCCGACGATTATTTCAAGAGAGAATAAGTCATTGCAGCAGTGCATCGGCGATATAAGCGCTCTGAGCCCTGACCTGACGGTCCTTGTAGAAGCTGTTTCATCGGAAACGAAGGAAATGGTCAAAGAAGCCCGGCAATTATCCAAACTCGCAAAAGACATAATAGTCAAGATACCGATGACTCCTCATGGTCTGGCAGCAGTCCGCATCCTATCGGGAGAAAATATAAGGACTACTGTGACTCTGGTGTTCAGCTGTAATCAGGCAATTGCTGCAAGCTGCGCCGGGGCTGATTATGTAGCCCCGTTTGTAGGACGCCTTGACGATATTAATGCGGATGGGCTCAGCCTGATTAAATCAATTAAAAAGATATTCGTGACCCAAAATGCCAGGACAAAAATAATTTCCGCATCGATACGGACTCCGCAGTCGGTTGCGGAATTATTTGCCGCAGGGTCGGACATTGTTACAATGCCCGGTAATATTCTTCAGGCAATGTATAAACATCCGCTTACGGATGCCGGCCTGCAAAAATTTGCCGAGGACTGGCGTAAAGTCCCGAAGGAATTATAAAAGATAGGGGGCATACATTCCAGGCCTGAGTTCTTGAAGTAAAGGTATGCCTTCAAAATATCCGATTAATGTGAAAGGAATAAGATATTATGCCTTTAGTGAATGATTATAATGAAGTGAAAGAAGTATACAGTGAAGCTGCGGGACTTGGCGTCGGTTTGCCCGTATTCTGCGCCGAAGACCGTGAGACGCTTGAAGCTATTCTTGCAGCAGCCCTTGAAGTGTCTAAAAAGATCGGTGTTGAAAATCTGCCTGTCATACCTGCATGGACGTCGCGGTATCCTGGAAGAGGGCAGATGACATTGCTCACTTCATGCGGCAACCCTATCATCGGCACGAAGATGATGTTTTCCGATTTGAATGCATTTATGGATGAGACGAGTCCTTACCGCAAGCTGCGTGTATTGCCGCATCTGGACCATGCCTTCCCCTGGCTGGACGGTGATGTGCTTGACATGTTCGTTGATGATTTTGCCTCGGTAATGTGCGATGCAAGTGAGAAACCTTTTGAAGAGAATATAAAGGCTACAGCTCAATATGTGGAAAAGGTAAAAGGAAGAGTAGTGGTTGAAGGCGCTGTAGACGAAATCTTTGAGTCGGGAGGGAAGGGCGAAAAAAATGAACCGACGACAGTTGAGCAGGCAAAAAAATTTCTTTCTCAGACCGGCGTTGATATTTTGGTACCGAATGTAGGGACGGAACATAGAGTAACAAGCGGCAATGTGAAATATTTATCGGAAAGAGCCCGTGAAATAAGCGGAGCGCTAGGCAAAATATTATGCATACACGGCACATCATCTGTCAGATACGAAGATCTGAAAAAACTTCCCGAAGACGGGTTTATTAAGATCAATATTTATACAACACTTGCCGTCAGCGGGGGGCAAGCCCTTTCGAGAGCTGTTCTTCATAATCTGAAAAATATTTTTTATAAAGAGCAATTACAAGGTTTTATTGACGATGGTATAATATCACAACATATATTTGAGCCGGATAACAGGTCACAGGGAGAAATTAAGCCGAAGATCGGTTATGTTTGCAATCCGAAGCGCAGGGATGCGTGGTTTTCCGCGGTTCGTGACAGGTGCATGGAATTTATGGAAATATTCAACTATAGCCGCTATGCCGAAAAATAAATGATTAGGAGTAAATATAGTTATGAAGATAACAAAGCTGGAAACATTTCTTGTGAAATCAGTCCGCTCCCTGTTTCTTAAGATTTATACCGATGAAGGACTGGTCGGCCTTGGTGAGGCGATCGTTGAGGGGCGTGCAAAGACATGCGCCCAGGCTGTTGCAGAGCTTGAACCGTATCTGGCCGGAAAAGACCCGACCCAGGTCGTACATCATTGGCAGGCTATGTACAGGCATGCTTTTTATCGCGGAGGACCCATCCTGACCAGTGCTCTTTCAGGTGGGGAGCAGGCGTTATGGGATATAACGGGAA
>VEPD01000138.1 GCA_012027035.1 Ruminiclostridium sp.
ACTCAAGGGCGTAAAAATCTCCAATGTCATAAAAGATGGAAACAGAATCTATGTTGACATCGGAATTGATACAACTGAAGCAAAAACTGCCTGGCACGCCGTATTCGTTGAATATGGAACCCCGACACAATCAGCGGATCCGGGAATCAGGACGGCATTCAGCAGTAACCAAAGAAATGTTATAAGTATTCAAAAAAGGATACTCAGAGAGGCAGGTGTTCCGGTTGAGTAACATATATAAAAGAGTTTGTGACGCACTTGAACCTTTGGGGTATCCTGTCCGGGAGCAAGGTTCATATGCCAAAGACGAAGATCAACCGGAAACCCATATAACATACCAGCTCATTGATGCCCCGAACAACAGCCATGCGGATAATTCGCCGACCAGTACCACACCCAGGATGCAACTCGCCTTATACTCGCGCCGGCCGGCAACAAAACAGGATGCGGACAGGCTTTTCAAGTCTGTTATGCTTCCGGCCGGGTTCATGCGCGCAGGTGGGCGTGACTTACCATTCAATCCCGAAACCGGGCATTATGGATATACATCAGATTACAAATATTTTGAAACGGAGGTATGATAAATGGATCAAGAATATGGCGAATTTGTAGGAGTTGATAGTTTATACTATTCGATTCTTGCAGCAGATACAGAGGCAGCATATACGCCGGGCGCACCTGAATATCTTGCGCCTGTTGCAGATATAGCAGGTTCGCCCAAGATAGCAAACAAAACCACTTACTATGACAACAAAGCTGCCAACAACTACGTTACAGAAGGTGAAACAGAACTCAAAATTACAGTATCAAATGTACCTGCACAGAAAGCAGCAATACTGTTAGGCAAATATTTTGATGCCGTATCAGGAAGGGTATATGACAGCGGAGCGCCGAATCCTCCCGATGTAGCGCTTGGATTCCGCTATAGCATGGGGAAAGATGGATACCGGTATTACTGGTACCTGAAGGGTACGTTCTCGGGCGGTACCGAGGAAGCTGCAAGTAAAAAAGAGGATGTGGATATCAAGACATATCAATTAACCTTTACTGCCGTAACAACCACTTATCAATGGACTATTGACGGTGTGCTGAAATCCCTCAAGCGTGTATTTGCCGATACAGCCGATGAAGTTTTCGATTCGACCGGCTGGTTCACACAAGTGCAGACTCCGGATTCAATCGGAGCTCCTGATGCAATCGCGCTTTCCACAATCGTTCCTGCTGATGAAGCAGCTGGCGTTGTAGTTGGAGCCAATATTGTATTGACATTCAACAACGAGATTGTCTCGGAAGCCGTAACGGTAATCAAGTCCGACGGTACCCTTGTTGCAGCAGCCAAAACATGGGATGCAACTGGCAAGATTCTGACTATCAATCCGGATAGCAACCTTGATGCAGCTTCGACATATATCGTGGCTGTCAATGGAGTTGTGGACATTTACGGTCAGGCACTTGCAGCTGCAGCAAAGAATTTCGGCACAGCATAAACGAAACATTTAAAAGATGGGCGGCCTGATAAGCCGCTTTATCTTATTTTTTAAGGAGGAAAATAACAGCATGAAACCTGTATTTATTGAGTTTACAGACAGCGAAGGTAAAATGACAAAAAGATATTCCACATGTTCACTTAAAACCGGTATGATGGATAATATTTTTGACATAGCAGAAAAAGCGGAAGATTATGAAGCCGGCAAAATGGACGTTAAACAAGCAAAGGAATTTTTCAGGGAACTGAAAGCCATTATTGTTGCTGTATTCCATGGTCAGTTTACTTACGATGAACTAAACGAAGGCGCAGAGCATGAGGAAATTGTAAAAGTATTTACAAGCCTGTGTGGCGTCCTTTCCGGAGAACTGGCAAAAAACTGAAACCGGGGGAACTTCCCGCAGATGATTCCCCCGCATCTTATAAGCAAACAATATTAAGCCTGAAACATACAATTTTCAGGGAATTACATTGGACATTAAGCCAGATAGATGATTGCGATATATCAAATCTACTGGCTTTTATTAGTTATAAACCGGGCAAAGACCCGAACATAAGGGTAATCAACGGCAAGACGTACAAACGAGCAGAAAAAGCTCCATCCTGGCTATAAGGACGGTGAGAACATGCCAAACGAAAACGATATAGGCGGCAAAGTCGGTCTGGATGTAACCAATTTTAAGACGGGTATAAGTGAACTCAACAGGCAAATAAAAGTAATTGATTCTGGATTTAAAGCTGCAGCTGCGGGAATGGAAGATTGGGGCAAAAGTGAAGAAGGGCTCGAATCTCGTATAAAGTCTCTCAATGAAATCACAGACCTGCAAAAAAAGAAAATCGAAGGACTTTCAGGCGAATATAAAAAGATTGCTGCCGAAAAAGGTGCTGACAGCAAAGCCGCCCAGGACTTGCAAACGTGGATAAACAAAGAGAACGCTGCGTTAAATAGGAATCAACTTGAACTTAAAAATACCACGGAATCACTAAAAAAGCTAAAACAAGAAGAAGAGGATGCCGCAAAATTCACAACTAAATTACATGCAGCGCTCGATAAAATAGGAGGCCCGTTAGGAAAAATCGGTGGAGCAATTGGCAAAGCCGCTATTGCAGGAATAGCCGCAGTAGGAACTGCCGCAGCCGGTGCCGCTCTCGGTGCATTTAAACTGGCGAAGGATGCAGGGAAAGCAGCTGACGACCTCATAACGCTATCCAATAAAACCGGCATAACCACAGAGCGCCTGCAGGAAATGCAGTATGCAGCGCGTTTTATTGATGTCGAAGTTGAAACCATGACCGGATCTATGGCGAAGCTCACAAAGAGCATGGACGGCGCAAGGGACGGAACCGGCGCACAGGCTGAAGCGTTTAAGAAATTGGGCATAGAGTTTAAGAATCAGGACGGAAGCCTAAGAAACGCCAAAGACGTATGGACAGAAGCCATAGACGCGCTTGGCAATGTATCAAGTGAAGCCGACAGAGACGCTTTGGCAATGAACCTATTCGGTAAATCCGCACAGGAACTGAACCCGCTTATCAAAGCAGGCTCGGAAGAGTTGAACCGCCTTGGCAAAGAAGCCCACGATGTTGGCGCTGTCCTCGGTGATGATGCAGTCCAGCAGGCAGGCAAATTTGATGATATGATGCAGACCATGGAAGCAAGCATGAAGGGGCTTGCAGCTACCGCAGGCGTGGCAGTGATGCCGGCAGTAATGGAGATTGTAAAAACTGTATCTGGGGTAATACCGGCTATCACTAAAGCAGTTAAAACCGGCAATTTTGGCGAAGCAGGCAAGGCTATATCTGACGGGATAAGTGGATTGTTGAGCAAAGTCACCGGAGCATTGCCGGGACTTGCAACCATGGCTACAAACATAATAGGAGGGCTGGCAAGTACCATTGTAACCGCAATTCCGCAGGTATTGCCGCCTTTGATAGGTGCCACAGTCCAGCTGCTTAATACATTAATCCAGGTGCTTATAGATAACGGTCCAATGCTGATTGATGCTGGTGTTAATGCACTTATGACGTTAATTGATGGCATAGTACAGGCTTTGCCAAAACTCATTGATGCGGCTATAAAAATGATTTTGGCCCTTCAGGATGCGTTATGGGATAACCTACCGCAGCTTATAAAGGCGGCAATACAGATTGTTATTACCTTGGCAAAAGGAATAATAGAAAACCTTCCAAAGTTAATAGACCAAATTCCCAAAATGATTGATGCCATTGTAAAAGCGGTAATAGAAAATCTTCCCATATTAATCCTTGCAGCAATCGAAATTGTTGGGGCTCTCATTATCGGTATACTTCAGTCAATACCAAAACTAATTGCGGTAGTTCCACAGCTGTTCAAGTCACTTTTCGAAGCCTTTAAGGAAATCAAGTGGGGTGAACTGGGACTAGGTATCATCAACGGCATAATAGATGGCATAAAAAACGCAGCAAAGAACCTCGCAAAATCTGTTGTGGATACAGCCAAAGCAGCTTTAAACGGAGTAAAAAACTTCCTGGGCATCAAATCCCCTTCTACTGTCATGAGGGATCAGGTAGGCAAGATGATCGGTGCCGGTATGGCTGAGGGTATTGCTGCAAGCGCGAAACAGATAAATAATGCAATGAGAGGATTAAACACAGATCTGACAGACGGATTTGACTTTCCATCACCCAGACGTGGAGGCGATGGATCTGCAGGCGGCGGTGCTGTCATTGTCAATGTACCTCTATCTCTGGATGGCCGTGAAGTAACACGGTCAACAGGACGGGTGCAAGTAAAGAAGAATCAATCGTATTCAAGGGCGTTGGGAGTGAGTCCGGCATGAGTAAAATAAAAATGCTAAATACATCCCTGGTAGAGTTGGGGACAATAAACGATGTGTTTAAATCTGCAAAGCATGAGGGCTTGAACTCATACAAGGAATTGCAGTTTGATACATTCTTGACTTCTACGCTCTCGGGGTGGATCGCTGAAGGAAATGTCGCAGAGGTTGATGAAGATTATTTTGACATTGCATCCTTTAACAAAGACCAAAAGGAAGACGGCTCCCTTGATGTTACCGCAGAATTTGAGCATGTAAGCTACAGACTGAACGATCCAGATTATGATATGGAATACTTTACGGAAACCGGAACACCGACAGAGGTGTTGACAGCCATTTTGGACGGTACAGGCTTCACGGTTGGCACAGTGGAATTCACTGACCCAGTAACATATTCCATTCAGGAGAAATCTTCCCGCCGAAAAATGCTCATGCAGTTTGTTTCTTTGCTGGGCGGAGAAGTGGACTTTAACCAGTTTGAAATCTCCATCCTGACTCAGCGTGGATCCGCAACGCCTAAGAATATCACCGAAGGTAGAAATTTTACTATAATCGGCGTGAGTTTTGATAAACGGTCAAAGGACGCCGCGGGGAATGCACTTGTATCCTATACCTGTAAGCTCATCTATCCAATGGAAATCGACCTGGGTGATGTGGTAACAATGCAGTATGGGACACTGGGGATTAATATATCATTGAGGGTAGTCTCTATAAGTAAAAACCCATATAACAGCCGTGACGTGGAATTTGAGATAGGGAATTTTAATTCGACCCTGGAGAATGACACTTACAGAATAGAGACATCCGCAGTCGCAAAAGACAAATTATATAACGGTTGCCGCATCGGCCCGGTATATGGCTTTGAGAACGTCCTGAGTAATAAGCGGGCGCGAAGCTATTCTAATGCTACAGGTGCAGCATGGCAAGTCGGGGACGGAACCGGCGAAAACTGGACTGATAAGCTTTATATTTACATTGATCCTGGAACCGGAGAAGCAAGCTTAATGTTTGACGGTGAGCTTACAGCCAATGTTATCAATGCAATCAAGGCTGAGATTGATATCGTTATTTCCAATACCATAATAGTTAACAACTTGACCGTTCAAAAAGGCAATATTGCAGATCTTACTGTTGACCAATTGGACAGTAGCGACAAGGTGGAGAATTATAAAGCTGATCCGCAGGTTACGGATGATGTCGACTACATAAAAATTTACAACCAGGTGATTGAATGGATAAAAGCAGAGAAGAAGGAATCGGGTACACTTTCTGTTTATGACCGGAATGGAAATCAACTCTACTGGACGGATGAAACTAAGACAGGAATAACTACCGATGTAACAGCTTTTCCAGTGACCACTTTTGATTATGACGAATTTCAGAAACTCAAAATTTACTTCGATGAGGATGACCTACCAACAATTGAGATGGGTGTTGGCACGGGGAATACGGAACATCCAGAGTATGGTAGGGGATATATTCAGAAGAAAACCCTGGGATTAATGTTGAAGTATATAACGTCGACTGGTGTAGAACGGATAATTTACCTTAACGAGGATGGAATCCAGGGCACAAGCTCGGAGTTGGTTGACATTGACCTTTATGCAGACGGCATGTTTACGGAGTTTGCTGATGGAACGATTTATGAATATACATTCACGAAGGACATTGACGGCAAAATAACGGAAATTTATAACGATACCACAGCCGTAACAACTACTGTGGGATGGAATGCGGGGAATAAACCATGAGCGATATTGATTTTCAAAATGGGCTAGTTGTCGGTATGACACTGGCGGGGAAAAATGGACTGGTAGGGACGTTGACAGAAATAGGTGGGGGACAAACCGATACATTTTACGGAACTGTTGACCCCGGAATAACAATATTTTTTGCAGATACAACATTTTATGGAGAGGTGGTGTCAGTATAACATGGCGAAAATTACAGGATATTTACCGGCAGCGGCAGATTTTACATCAAGGATAACTCAAATAAAAGATTTATTCACAACATATCTTTCAGATGTTTTTACCTTCGATTCAGATACAGGTACAGGAAATTCAAGAATTTTAAAATATGTGATGCCTGGGACTACAAGAAAATTTCAGTTTTATTATTCAGGTGCTGGGCTAATGTATTTAAGAAATCTTGCAGATTCTACAGTTTTAGGTGGGTTTACAACGACACCTCACAGTTCAGTATGTAATTATACAATTATCAAAAATACAAATTCAGGATGTTTGTTTTTTAATGATGTAGCCAACGGGTTTATATGGTGTACGGTTGCAGGTACGACAAAATGTACGGGAGGACAGTATATATATAGTTTATATCCTACTACGGGTTCAGATGCTTCAATGAAGTATTTTTCTTCCTCTAGTCTTGGTTCCTATACTGCACCAATAGGTCAATTTGATGATGGTAGAGAAATATTTTTACCATCATTTATTATGAATGATGATAACACCACAATTTTATCAGGAGCCGTTCCAGATATATTTGCTTTTGCCAATACCCAATCATTGGTTGCTGGAGCATCCTTCACGGTGGATTCAACAGAATATTTTATTACTCATGGTAAAACTTGCATCAGAGTGAATGCATAACAACACAGGCCGCTTTAACCGGCGGTCTTTTCTTTTTAGCATAATTGTATTAGACAGTAGACATATGATATAATGTGAATGAGGTAACACTATGTATATAACAGAGATAGACACTACAATAATTGAAGGTAAACTTCTATCACTAGCACTCTCCAGGCTTCTGTATCTTTATCCGGAGAAAAACCGGCAGCAGATATTGAATGAGCTTCTTAATACCGTCAACTCTTTTTCAGGGGAATAAATTCAATAAACTTCAAAGCTCTTCGGAAAATTCGGAGGGCTTTTATTATGCTCAAAAATGGAAGGAGGATAGGTAATGTATGAATTATTTGAAAAAGTTCTTGATACAGTAAAACCGGTCGTAGCAGTAATAAGCGCTATTGCTACCTGGCTGATGCTTCCTGAACAGAGCTTCGTAGTCTGGTGCATCGCGGTCTGGGTAGCAGCAATTCTTGACCTTTTTACAAGGTGGTTCGCTATCTTTGTAAAAAACGGTGGAATAAGAAAGTCCATGAAAACTAAAGCATGGAACTCGGAAGCTATGTTTCACAAAACATTTATTAAATTTGTTTCTTATCTTGTCATTATGATTCTGGCCGGACTATCAATGCGCTTTGTAGTCATACCATACATAAGCAATATTGTGGCTACAGTAGTTTACTCATTTATGTTTTTTAGGGAATTCGCCAGTAACATCGAAAACCTCATCGATGCCGGAGCTGACTATTTACAGCCTCTGTTATTCTGGGTGAAGAAAAAGGAAAAAGAAGCGCTGGAATCCGACGCCGCTGAGAAGGGAGGAAATGATATTGAGCAAATTTGAAACTATTACTGTTGATGAACTTTTGAACCGCCTTAACAATTATAATCATAAGGAATTGCACGTTCATCATACTTGGTCGCCTTCCCATAAGGATTTCAATGGCACAAACGGGATAAGATTGCAGGAAGCAATGGAAAGATATCATATGGCTCCAGAACCTCAAGGAAGGGGATGGCAGGCAATCGGGCAGCATGTAACCCTACTGCCGGATGGATTGTTTGTGACCGGCCGGGATTTTAGCATGACACCTGCCAGTATAACCGGATACAATACCGGTGCGTTCGCCTGCGAGATGCTGGGGAATTTTGATACTAGCCATGATGCATTTGAAGGCAAACAAAAAGTCTCTGCCTTGAAGCTTGCGGCTTATTTTGATGATAAAGGCAAATATATACGCTTTCATAGGGAGAATTCCACAAAGACGTGTCCAGGTACTTTGATAGACAAAAATACATTCATGCAGGAGGTGAGAGCATTGGGTAAAGTATTTAAGGATGTAGAAGACAACCGCTGGTCTGCAAAATACATTGAGGCTGCAAAGAACCTGGGACTAATAGCAGGTAATCCGGATGGCACATTTAATCCAGAAGGATCACTGACCCGTGAACAAGCTGCTGTAATCACGGTAAGGCTGTATGAGAAAATAACCGGCAGGAATGTTGTTTGATTTATGTCGAGCGACGAAGAAATAGCGCAGTGTAAATTATGCGACAACCCAAAAGAGGCCTGCTCCTGGTCTATATGTGACCTGTAAGGGTGAGAGTAATTTTAAGGGAAAGGAATGATGTTTGTAATGTTCCCAGTGTTTGCAATTGGATTAATTATCGCTTGCATAGGTATCATCGGGTGGCTTTTCAAAGAAATTATAGCTTGCTGGCGGTACGGAGAGTCAGGATTTAATTATATTGTAATAATAATGGCTCCAATAATGGTTTTGCTATCATTGTCAATGCAATTAAAACAATAAAGATGACCAGAAGTTTAAGCAGACCTTTAAGAATATGGCGACCAATATAAATAATAATGGCAAGGGTTACTCCTGATTTGCTTTTATATTGTTCAAACTGTAAGCGATATGAAATGCCTCGAAGGGGTAGTTTAATGTTTCTTCTGAGTTTGTCATAATAACTATCAACGTGGGCGCATAGCTTTTTGAAAAAGTATTCGTAACTTTCATTGTTCTTAACGGCAGTGCAGAAAAGAGAGGCATACTCAATAAAGGAAGGATGACAGAGGACGTAATGTTCTTTGATAGTTTTTTCGAATAGTATGGCATATTCCTTGGCAGCATCGTAGGGCAAATTTCGATATAAATAGGGCTCTAAAGATATGAACAAAGGAGCGTAGGTCTCGTTAAATTGCTTTTCGTAAGCATTTGAGAAATTTGCTTTATGCGATAGGTATATCCCTAAAAGTGTAACGGCAATAGCAATAAACCCACTGACCACAGAATAGAATTCGGTAGATGTCATAAAATCAATTCCTTTTATCTTGGTAATAGAACTATAACATACTATGCAAATTTCGACAAGATATTGCGTATTACAACTTGGATTGAATAAAAATTAAATTAAAGAAAGGTTAAGGTGATACCGTGAAAGAATTTTTATCGGCAAATTGGTTTGTACTGCTACTGGCAGTATTGTTTTTGGGCTTCGACATTTACCTCATCATCACTAAACAGTGGACAAAGCTCCGACAGCAGGCCTATGCACTTATGCTGACTGCCGAAAGGGTATTTGACGACAGCGAAGGAGCGAGGAAATTTGAAGAGGTATTTGAGCAACTATATTATAATTTGATACCGGCATGGGCTCGGCTGTTTGTATCGCCAGAATCAATAAGAGAGAAACTACAGGAATGGTATACGCTTGCGAAGGATTATTTGGATAATGGAAAGGTAGATAGGAATCTTTAATATGATTTAAAAAATGAGCCTCCAAGTTTACCCCGGAGGCTCATTTTTTTGTATAAATATACCGAAACCTTTAATATCTCAAATATTCTAATGGCTTTGATTGTCGAATACTTTTGACAAAAGCAAATAACTGTTATAAAATGTTAAATAATTCTTAAAGGAAATGATTAAACAATTTATTTTAAAAGGTATATAATAAAGGGGGAGATATTTTAATGGCTGATCCATTTAAAGTGTATGTGAACAGAGCTGCTTTTGTATCAACCGACAATGAAATGCAAATTTTACTTTTTATTGAAAGACCCTCAATAAAGCCCGATGGGCAAATTGCTATGATAATAGAAGAACTTGGCACAGTGGCGTTAAGTCATGAATATGCTTCTAAATTTGGGGATGCTTTCAAGCAAAATATGAAAGATTATCAAGAGAACAAAAGCAAAAAGGAAATTGCTGCTGCAGATGAGGTAAGGTAATGGATCCTAATGATATAGTATTTACCACTACCGTTCCAAGCAGGGATTTAATCATAACTTTAAAAGAGGGAACTGCAACAACTTTCGGAAGGCAACATTTTATTGCACAAAGGCCGAATATGGCAAGCAAGATAGATGTTGTTAAGCATACTGTTGAAAATGCCGATTTAGCTATCATAGATAAAGATCATCAAGAACGAGAACGAATGTACTGTTTTGGAGCAGATTCATCGCATCCCGATCTTTATATGATGGTAGTTGTAGAATACGAAGATGATAAAAGGGGAACAATTATAACTGCTTCACCAAAGGATAACGTACCAAAGGAGGGAGTTATAACTTATGTTAATGCTACAAAATTACGTAAAATTTGAGTACAATACAATGTATGATATTTTATATCTTGTTATTAAGGAATCAGAGGACAATTACGGACACGAGGAAGATTACGGGGTAATCCTTAATTACGATTATATAACAAAAGAATTTGTTGGTGCTGATATTTGGGATTTTAAAAAACGAATTGCAAATAATGAAATTATAAAATTGCCGGTAAATATTGATTTAAAAGAAATTTACAATCAATTATCTTGAATATTTCTTCGGGATGCATAAAGCCCTCGGTCATTCCAGGGGCTTCTTTTTATGTAAAATTTTATATTTATAAAATCAATATGGCTATTCCCGCTGCGGCAAATAGGCATAGCAACACATACACCAGGCACCCCGCCATAGCTCCCATCTTTCTCTGCCGGCCCGATCGGGTAAGCGGTACCCCTATCTTCCTTGAAATTCTTGATTTAGCAGCTGATATCCCTACTGCACGCTTCCATGAAAAACCGCCTTTTCTCATATTTACACCTTCTTTATATGCCTTTTCCCTAAAATCGGATCCTCTTTTGCAATCACTGGATTAAGCCAATCTGCTTTATCTTTTGCCCATTTTATTAATTTCCGAATTTCACTTTTTCGGTTTATAGGCATTTTTATTGTGAGGATTCTTGACTCTAAAGCCTGAGCATATTCAAGGATTTTCATTGCCATGTCGAAGTCATCAGCTTCAGTTTTTAGTCGCTGGAATTTTTTCATTTCCTCATGTTCAATAAATTCTCGTTCTATTCTCCGATTTTCAGATTGTCGATATTCTTCTTCATCTAGGCGCTTTTGTTCACGATTATACTCAATTTTTTCTGGCACACCAAATATCCAGGAAATTACATCAACAATCTGACTTTCTATTTTTACTTTGGGCTTATCACGAAAAATTTTATCGGGCATCCATTGGGCTCTTATAATAAATGCCAATTCACCGGATGGGATTAAGTCATATTGAGGAATATTATAATATCTATCTGTACTTGCTTTTCTTTTTTCTTCAGAAGCAGGTATGTGTTCTGTTTGCTGAAAAAATTCTTTTAGCTGAATGCCTATTGTTATTCCGTTTATTCTGATCATAGATGAGCCTTTTATGGTCTTGTATCCAATCTTTTCAATAACCCTAATAAAGAGGTTGGCTGATGCCAAAGCCCTATCCTTTGTCTGCTCAGTTACCGTTATATTGAACGGCAAGTGAGGGCGAGCGCTATATAAATTGTCTTTGTATGGCTTCTTGATACAGTTTAGTTTTTTTGCTGACTCCATAATAATGCTATGAAGAGATTTTGTCTCAATGTCCTGTACTACACTGCAATAAGCACTTTCTATTATATTCCGATCAGGAACAACCTTCTTATTCATAGGGTACATTTCCTTTCTGGTTTTCTAATTCTGATTTAGTAAATTTATCGGCATAACCAATAATATATTTAAATTAACTGTATTCTTTGAAAAAAACTGAGATAAAGAATGCAGGATTTTTCCCTTTAGTGGCGAATTTTAATGTAACAGGAAAGGAACTGCTAGATGCTTACCATTGAAGAATATATCGCCAAAAGGAAAAAAGAAGATAAACTTTACGAATTTGATATTGAGTCTCGGACCCATAACATGAAACTATGCGTTGATTATGTTTTTGAATATTTCAATAACTATGTAAATATTACTGAAGATGAAGAAAAGACAATTTTACATAGCGAGAAATTAGATAGATACAGAAAGCAATTAATGGATTACGAACCCGAAGTAAGAGAATGGGTTATTAGTATATATAGCGAGTATAGAAAGCAAATCCATAAGCATGTGAGAAGTATCGTAAATGATATTGACCTTTTCTATTTATATAATACCGAGAGCGAGTTCAGAAATGTTTCTTATCAATGTTATCCCCAGCTTATTAAAAAACTCCCTTTCCTTAAAGCTCATACAGAAATGCTTTTCCTATTTTTAAAGGAGTATCATAGAGTCGAAAGTCAACAGGTATTTAGTTGGAGGATCCCAACCATTAATGACAAAATAACCGATTGGGTAGATCAAACTTGGTCTAAGTATCGGGTAAACATACTTGCTTTTGCATACCACTGGGCAAACGGCTTCTTTGATAATGATAGTATTTGGCCTTCATCCCACAAAATAAAAAGCTCACATAGTTGGAGAAAATATGATTACGATTACAAACAGAAAAGTAACCTTTTTAACATAGATTCGCTATACAAAAAAATGCCTAAAAAACCGTTTGTTAAAGGTAAAAAACAGGAATTGGAAATTCTTTTTATGTATTATTGGATACATGATTTTAGTGGCGACCAGGAATACTGGCAGGAGTATTTGGAAAAGGTTTTACCGTCATTAAGCAAGGAATAATTAGAGCCGAGAGGCTCTTTTTTATTTAAAGTTTCCAAAACGAAACAAAAAAATATTGAAAGGTAGGTATTGGTATGCAAAACAAAAAAAGCTCAAGAAAGAGATATCATCAACCATATTTAAAATTTATGGGATATCTTAAAGAAAACAACATCCATCTTAATGAAATATCTGATGTACTTGATGGAATAACAGTTCAAACCATTAGTCAGAAAAATCATGGTTGGGCGGACTACAGCATGACAGAGATAAATAAAATCTGTGATCATTTTAAAATCAGTATAGAGATGTTCAGGATAAACAAGCACTAAAAATATTTCCCGATTGGCTTGACAATGTAACACAATGTAACGTATAATAACATTATTAAATGCTGTGAGGTGATATATGGCTGAATGGATAACCGAGCAGGAACTTTGTGAATGGTTAAAAATTAACCGGGTTACTGCTTATAGGTGGAGAAAAGACGGAATGCCTTATATGGGAAAGACAAAAAGTATAAGGTACAACAAGGAAGAAGTTGAAAAATGGTTAAAGGTAAAGACAGAAAAGTAAAAGGAAGCCCGCTTTCCCGCTAAGAATCCCGGAACTTCCTTCCCACAAAAACAACCTCGAAAGGCCTGCTTTGCTATTTCAGTATAGCATGTCTGCATAGTCCTTTCAAGGTTAGAAAGGAGAATTCATACAAATGCAAAAATCACTGGCACAACACAGAGTTTACAGCATGTGGGAATCATGGTACCACGGCACAGAGGAATACCAGTATTACAAAGACATAGCGCACGAAGTCTATAAGATTATCGAAAAGAAATTCATTCCCAAAAACAGAGAAATGGAATTTGACCGCTTCATGTTTGAACGGGACTTAGCTACAGAATCAGCAGCCTTGGTATTCGCTCAAGAAGTGTGGAAACAAGGGTTTCTGGATGGTCTGGAAATGTCCAAGGTACTAAACTAAATAAAGCCCGGCAATGACCGGGTACATAAAAGGTATGGAGGGTTAAAAGTATGAACATTAAAAGTGCTATAACAACAGAAGGAATGCCGCTTAAAATAATTCCGTTTTCGGCTGAAATGATTACTAACGTATGTGATGATGAGGCATTCCAAAATATTTTATGTTGCAGGATGCAAACATATTACGATTCGTTTGAGTACAAAAAAACACACGAAGAATTCAGGTTTGCTTATAGTGAAATAGAGGCTAATAATCCTGAACTTAAAAAACCAATGCTCAAAGTTGATGGGTTGGTTGTAACTAAAGAAGTACAATGCTTTGATGCAGGTTTCAAGGCAGGCATGGCAGATTTAATGACAGCTTTGACATTCAATGATCTACAGATAATCAATACCCAGCTATGTGATATGAAAGCCATTGCAGAGAAAAGGGAGGCAGCAAAGAAGCCCGATGCCGAATTCGTTGAAATGACCGGCAAGTTATCCGAGAAGAATCAAGCAAGGCTGCTGCAATTTGCAGACGGATTGCTTAAAAATCAGACTCAGGAGGTATCCGAGGATGAGTAGAGAACAGGTAAAAGCCGAACTTGCTGTAATTCTTGATAAGCTGAACTGCGAAAAGCTTTGCATGATGCTTGCACTGGGTAAAGGCTTTTTGAAGGCTGAAGAAAGAGAGGCTGCAGGCTTATGACAATTAACAGTTCATTGATAGACAATAAGGACTACCGTCAGGCATATGATCGCCTGTCGGAAGCACATAACAAGCTTGCTGATATGTTGATAGGTTTTGGGGTGAAGTTTAAACAGTTCAAAAAAGCGTTTTGTGAGCTTGAAAACGCAGCTGTGGATTATGGTACTACAAAGACAAGCTTGGAAGTATCCACATGGGTTACTACTGAAACCGGCAGACGAGAAGAGTGCCTTATGCTTTCGGAAGCTCTTTTGGATGCAGAGGTAAAGATAGGGGATTTAACCAAGGTAATCCCCAAAGGGAGCGGCGGCGACAGAAGGAGTCAGAATTTTAAAATCGACACCACTGTCGAATTTGAAAAGCCTAAAAGTCAAGTTATTCAAGAATTAGGCTTTAGTCAAAAACAAGTTGAACGCTTCGAAACCCTTGCCGACAACAAAGACCTCGTTGAGCAGGTCAAAGCCGAAGCCAGAGAAAACGATGATATTCCCACACGTACAAGGGTTTTGGATTTAGCACAGCAACGGAAAAAGAAAGAGGAAGGCTGAAAAACGGGAGGCGGAGTAATCCGCTTCTTTTTTCTGGACTTGCCGGTGTATTCCCCGGTGTATTCCCCGGTGTAACCGCCTGCCTGTCCTATAGCCTTTAAACGGCGGTAAATAAATATTTTAATCAAAATATAAGAGGTGAAATATGAAAAATGATAATGTGAGTATAGGAGGAATTTCCTTGGCCGGGCTTGGCGCGGCTGCACTTCTCTGGCCTGCCGCTCCTGCATGGCTTGTGCCTGTGTCAGTAGGTGGTGGTATCGGCCTGTGTGCGCTGGGATGGTGGCTGAACCATTACACTGACCTTGAAAGGTTATTCCTGAATTGTGGATTGTTTATCCACACCATATCAGATACTATTCTTGTACCGAAGAAGATAAAAACCATTAAGAAAAACAATGGCAGAGATTATATCTTGTCTCTTCCAAAAGGGTTGAGCCTGCAACAATTTAAGGATAAGGAAGCGCATATATCACAGGCGCTTGATAAACACGTCAGATTCGATTTTAACAACGGTATACTAATCATGAGCATAAAGGATACAAAGCTGCAAAAAACATACCCTTTTACAGCAATACATACCGAGGGTGCGCTTGAACTTGTCCTGGGTTATGGATATGACGGATTAATCAAGCTTGATCTGGCCGCAGCTCCTTCTCCACATATATTGATTGCCGGTGAAACCAATTCCGGAAAGTCCGTTGTCCTCCGGGACATAATTACTCAGCTGATACTTGATAAAAATCCAGAAGAACTTGAATTGTATCTGATTGACCCGAAGCGAGTTGAATTCTCCATATTTAAAAAATGCGCCATGGTTAAAGCATTCGTCCGGGAAGATGATGAAATTACCGATTTACTTATCCTCATAAAGTGCGAGACTGACCGCCGGTATGAATTGCTGGAAAGGGCAGGTTATACCAATATCCGGGCATTCAACAAAAAGGCAAAGCAGAAGCTTAAATATATGCTTGTCATAGTGGATGAATTCGCTGATCTGGCTGAAAACAGGGACATTATTGATCTGGTGAATTACGTAGCACGAAAAGCCCGTGCGGTTGGTGTAAATTTGATTTTATCCACACAGCGCCCGGATAAGGACGTACTAACCGGCAAAATACGGTCAAATATTGGGAATGTACTTGGACTGAAAACTTCTACAAGGGTGAACTCAGAGGTTGTTATAGGGCAGTCCGGGCTTGAAAACCTTCGGGGCTTCGGTCATTCTTTATTAAAATGCGGCAGCGATTTAACAGAGCTGCAGTCGATGCTTTTATCAGAAGAAGCAGCGAAAAAACTAATCAAACATACTTTTGTTGAAAAATCAGTAAGGCAGGGAAAAGCGAGGGGATATATTGATGGTTATCAAAAATGAAAGGGTAGCAAGCATTTTGGAGATTGTAGAACAGTTTAAAGCTTGTGACGTCACTCATATAGCCAGATTATACTATTCAGGCAATTCACAGCCAATAAAGAAAGCACAGGCGAAACTAACGGCTATGATTGAGTATGGGCTATTGAAACGGAAGCGGAATAATATAAATTGCCGGTATTACTATTATCTTGACAGGGAACCGACCCAGCTGCAGCATAAGTTATTATTGACTGAGCTATATATCCAGTTATGCGAGAAGTACGGCCAGAAGAACATTGAATTCGTTCCTGAATATTCAGCAGTCCCCGGGATCCGTCCGGATGCTTTTATCAAGGTACAGTATAACAGGAGAACATATTTATACTTTGCTGAGATTCAGATCAGCAATACACCGCTTGACCTCTTAAAGTATGAACGGGCGTATATAGCAACCAGACAGTCCAGGATATTCCCCGAAGGGGTTTTCCCTTCTGTCCTGGCTGTAACAGATAAAATAGTTCCGGCCGGCAGTAGGCACTTAAATATTATTACAATAGATACCGGGTTTAATAATTTAAATAGGCTGGTAAGTTGAAGGAGCCGCAAGGCTTCTTTTTTTGTCTGATTTCCCCATATTAACTCACAATTCTCCACTAAGCATGTGAAATTTTCGTGAAATGAAGCGTGAAAAAGCCCCTCTACTTTAGTTAAGTAAAGGGGCTTCAAACTGGCGGAGAGAAAGAGATTCGAACTCTTGGAACGGTATTAGCGTTCACACGATTTCCAGTCGTGCGCCTTAGACCAGCTCAGCCATCTCTCCACGATGCCTTGTGCATGCGTAATTGTCTATAATCAAGTATTTAATGCTTAAATAGTATACCACGAAGTTATTGCCGAATGCAACAGGCAGTTTTACGTAAAATCTGCGCAAAATCTGCACAAAGGCTTACACAAAAACCTAACATGAAATATCATGTTTTCTCAAGAATGCCAATGTAAACCACGTCAAAGAAGATAGTACCGTTAAATCAACTATTAGGCTTGCGAGTATATGCCAATGAATATATTGTGCAACTCCGGACAGTATAATTAAATACTCCATTGCAAGGTATAATATGCTGAAAGCAAGAATGTTCAATATCTGCCAGCCTTTTTTCTCTGGTATGGATTGGGAAAACAGGGTTCCCATGGTAAAAATCGGACCAAATATATAAAATGCCGAACAGGAAAACCAGGGGATAATAACATCTTTGAATACATACAAATCTAGCTTCTGCCCACCCCAATCAACAATTGTTGCAAGGGTTAAAGCTAGTATTCCGCCAAATATATTCATTTTCAAAGAAGCTTTATCTACAACTGCAAGTAACAGAACCCATGAAACAATAAATGATATAATCCAAGGCATTTTTCGCACCACGTATATTTTATTTATTTATTACTATTATTTATTATTTTAATTTAATTATGCCATTGCTAAAATCACACAAATGAATGAAATTATTCACATTTCCATGCCTTGGGGTGTGAGTGATAAAATAAAGGATACCAAATTCGCGCATATAAAG
>VEPD01000149.1 GCA_012027035.1 Ruminiclostridium sp.
ATTCCCACGTCGCTACCGCTCCTCGGAATGACAAAGTTATATTTATGTCATTGCGAGCGGAGCGTGGCAATCTCGCTTTTGCCTCAATTACCAGGCTGGAAAGTGTGTAATATAATGTAAAAAACTGCTGTATCAATTCTTTTTTGCATTATATATACCTGATTTTTTTACGCATGACAACAGCCGTACCCTTACCTGGCTCGGAGGAAATTTCAACACTATCCATAAAGCTTTCCATAACTGTAAAGCCCATACCCGATCTTTCCATTTCAGGCTTGGAGGTGTATAAAGGCTGACGAGCCTGCTCGATATTTTCTATACCCTTCCCTTCGTCAATTACAGCTATTTCAACGGAATCTTCAAAGAGTCTGCAATTCATTCTGATAATACCGGCTTTGTTCTCATACCCGTGTATGATAGCATTCGTGACTGCTTCCGATACAGCTGTCTTCACATCCGCCAGCTCTTCCAGGGTAGGGTCAAGCTGGGAAACAAACGCCGCGGCAACTATTCTGGCAAAGGCCTCATTAGCCGACTTACTTGGAAATTCAAGTTTCATTTCATTTATTGATTGCATTTACATACTCTCCCTTTACATATTATAAGTAGCTTATATATTCAGTCATAATCTAAAAAAACTTAATGCTGAAGTGTCTTTACAGCTTCATCAAGAGTACCGTATGCCGGTATCAGACGGAGAATCCCCGACATTTCCAGTATCCTGTTTATCTGCAGGTTGCTGCATGCAATCACAGCTTTTCCGTTCAATTTGCTGATATTTTTATATCTGCCGGCGATTACACCTATTCCGGAACTGTCCATAAAACCAAGCTTTGTGAAATCAAAAACCACGTTTCTTGTAGAAGCTTTCATTATCTCCCCATCTATTTTCTGCCTTGCGTACTCCGAATAATGATGATCCAGTTCGCCCGCCACACTCACGATCAAAGTCGTACCTTTGTTGGAAAACCTGATATCCAATTATATCTCCTCCATGTCATATTTATTAAAAGTAATCGAAAATGTATTTTTCGATGTAGTACTAATAAAGATTCTTCATGGAAGTGAAATATCCTTCACCGAAATTTGTAAGCTTTTGTAAATAATATAAAAATATTTCTTCCTTATTCGACATAAGCAGTGTAGGTTATACTTTCACAGTGCTTAGTCCTCCCCCCTTATCTCTCGCTCATACTCAGCGATTTTATCCAGTTTTCTCAACCGGTGGTTCACCCCTGATTTTCCAAGTACCGGGTTCAACATTTGGCCCAGTTCCATCAAGCTTGCGTCACTGTAAGCCAGCCTCAACTCGGCCATTTCTCTGAGGCTATCAGGCAATCCGGAAAAACCCTTCTTCTCCATAAGGTATTTGATATTCTCAACCTGTCTTACAGAAGCATTTACCGTCTTTTCCAGATTTGCGGTTTCGCAGTTGACAATCCTGTTTACACTATTGCGCATACCTTTCAGAATTCTTACATTTTCAAGCTCCATCAGTGCCGAATGGGCGCCGATGATATTCAGAAAGTCTACAATATTCTCGCCTTCCTTGAGATAGGTTACATAGCTGCCCTTACGCCTTATTATCCTTGCATTCAGCTTAAAGGTCTCCAGTATCCTGCTGATATCCTGCGCCTGTTTATAGCTGTGGGACGTGATCTCCAGGTGATAGGTCTTTTCAGGATCGCTTACCGATCCTCCCGCAAGAAACGCGCCTCTTAGAAAAGCTTTTCTGCAGCAATGCTTTTTCAATTTATTTTTATTCAAAAAAACCAGCTCTGTTGAAACTTCTGTACCAGTCGCTTCAATACCTGTCCCGAGATTGTCAAGAAGACGTCCGGATCCCAGACTTGAAGTGATGACAAGTATATATGATACATGTTTTTTAAGTCTTTTACTTTTTCTGATGATGACTTCAGGAAGTATTCCACAGCATTTTTTTATTTGCGTATATACTCTTCTGGCAAAAGCAGCGTTTTCAGTGGTAATCCTCAAATTAGCATCTCCATTGCCGATAACTACGGCAGCCCCGTTAATCCTGACTGCAGCAGCCAGTTCGGATGTCAGACAGCAATTATCTTTGTTTTCCAGCCTGCATAACTCATTTTTGACTGTCAATGAGAACGACAAACATGCACCACCCCATCTGCTTAATTGAAGTACAAAATGGTAAGAATTCCTTGTATTCGATTTATTTGTAATACATCATATCAAACGTCTTTATGTAAATCAGAAAAACCATCTATATATGTTGCAGATCAATCAGACCCAAGCAAAAATCTTATAATCCCATCGGCATTTATTCACCGGTTTTGCATACATCCTCGATATATGCACGCAAAATCTCCCCGACACTCCATGCCTGTGCAAAGCATCCTCTCGGCGTTAATGGCTCGTCTCCGTCAAATATCTCGGATATGCTTCCAACACAGGCATCCTTCAGGTGATCTTCAAAAGGCGCAATGAAACCTCTTAGTATTCTGCCGTATTTTCCTTCATCTCCATAAACCCTTTTGAAAGCAGTGATAAAATGGCCCGCAGGCCAGACCCAAACAGTCCCCTGGTGATAGGCTCCATCCCTTGCGCACTGATCCCCTGCATAGACGCCCCGGTAATTTTCAGACTTGCGTGAAAGCGACCTTAAACCGTATGAGGTATACAATTCCTTCCAGACCTTTTCTACAACCGCCCTGGCTTTTTGACCGTCAAGCACGGGATATGACAGGCTCAGTGCAATTATTTGATTGGGTCTTATGCTGCCGTCCTTATAATTGTCGGATATGGTATCATATAAACATTTTTCGTTTTCATTCCAAAAGCTTTTCACAAAAGTATCTTTTACTTTAACAGCAATGCCTGCATATTGAGAATTGTCGTCACCAAAAGCTTCAGCCAGCGCCGAAATAATTTTAAGAGCATTGTACCATAGCGCATTAATCTCTACCGCTTTTCCATGCCTGGGTGTAACTATCCGGGAACCAACCCTGGCGTCCATCCATGTCAGCTGGGTCGTCTGGTCTCCTGCGGTAATGAGACTATCGTCGTCCATACCAATTTTGTATATTGTCCCCTTTATAAAAGCCTGGATTATTTGTTTCATTGATTCATATAAATTATCCCTGATAAACTGATGATTTTCAGTATATTTCAAAAACTTGTTAACAGCCTCAAAATACCACAGGGCTGCATCAACGCTGTTATAGCCCGGTTCCTGGCCTTCATCGGGAAACATATTGGGGACGAGGCCATACCTGATATATCTTGAAAATGTAAGCAATATCTGCTCGGCGTCATAAAACCGTCCGGTGACAAGCGTAAGCCCGCACAGCGCTATCAGGGAATCCCTGCCCCAGTCGGTAAACCAGGGGTATCCGGCAATAATAGTCTTTGTACCGGTTGATTCCCTGCATACGATAAAATTATCTGCAGAAGCTGTAAGCGCGGCGGCAAACTTATCCCTGCATTTTGCTTTGTCAATCAATGCCGCCAGTCTGGCCTTTTCTTTCTGAATCAGAAGCGGTACATCGGTAATATTGCGTTCTTTCTCTATTGTAGCTGTAAAGGAGATACTTTTTTCCCCACTGCCTTCTACAAAGATATCAAACCATCCGGGTATATAATGATCCTCATTGCAGTCCAGTCCCCGCTCCTGCTCCACGTGATAAAACATGCCCTGAAACCAGCTGTTTTCCGTAGGCATGAAGGTTCCACCGGTGCATGACAGGTTTATACCGAGATCCATATCATAGGGTCTTATTACCGTTCCCGTCCCGTAAGGCGTTTGATTGAATCTCATATGATATTTGTGTGACAAATGGTGATAGTCCCTGAAATTCACAAGCGGAGCAAGCCTCAGCTTCAGCCTGCTCCCGCCGTTTATTATACGGTAATGCATGATAACTGTGTTTTCGCCATAAACCATACTCACAGTTTTTTGAATGGTTACATCGCCAATGGAATAGATGAATACGGGCAGCGGGTCGAAAATCGCCCTCTGAAGATGATGGAAGCCTTTCATTTCGAAGGAGCCTGTTGAAAAGGAATACAGATTGTAACTCTCACCATCTATTTCAATTGATTCATCGACTTTGGAAAGTATGAGATGCCTCCGGACGGGAGGCTTGAGTGACGCTGTTAAAAGGCCGTGGTAGCGTCTTGTATTAGCGCCGATAATGGTTGAAGCAGAAAACCCGCCCATACCGTTTGTCAAAAGCCATTCTTTTTTAATGCCCTGCTCATAAGTAGGCCAATGGGACTTTCCAAACTCCATAAATACCTCTAAAGTCGCAAGTGGGGACGGTTCTGCTTGCGCCCCTCAAAAAACTGTTCTCTTGTCCCAGCGCTATTATACCCTGAATATAATATCACTGATTCATCAGGATCTGATTATTGCATTATAATAATCAACTATCCTATCCCGATCCCCGGCAAGAATTTTTTCTACTACCAAATTGATAATGGTACCGGCAAGCTTATCCGGATCGTGCCTTATATAGCCGTTCTTTATACTGACAAAATCCCTTTCCATCAACTTTATACAATTTTCATTCAAAGCACGCTTATCAATTTCAACCTGTTCCGCCCCGTCACTCCGATACCTTTCCCTTAATTCATCGGGTATGCCGGCATTGTTAATAATGCAATACTCTACTATTCCCTTGCACGAATGGTCCTCCATTGCCCTTATATGGTCATAAACCGAATAGCCGCCGGTTTCTCCCGGCTGAGTCATAACATTACAAATGTACAGTTTTGCCGCTCCGGATTTTTTGACTGCGTCACAAATCCCATTTACAAGAAGATTGGGTATTATGCTGGTATATAAGCTTCCCGGTCCCAAAATGACGGCGTCGGCCTCCAAAATAGCATCAATCACCTCATTTAAAGGCGTGGCTGTATGCGGCTCCAAATATACCTTGTTTATTCTTCCCTG
This sequence comes from Ruminiclostridium sp., assembly GCA_012027035.1. Taxonomy (GTDB): domain Bacteria; phylum Bacillota; class Clostridia; order Acetivibrionales; family DTU013; genus MnB-11. The sequence continues at coordinate 4,934 of VEPD01000149.1, forward strand.
ATGATATGTATTATGCTTTCCGATCCGGGATTCTCCGCAAATGATGCAGCCATCCTCCAGTTCGGCGCAAAGCTTTACATCATCCAGTGTCACCGGCAGCACCCGGCCAGTGACGGCTAAAACATCGCTCATCCTTCGAACTGCTTCTTCAAAACCGGAAGAAATTCCGTCCATAGCGGCAAGAAACAAATTCCCGAAATTCTGCCCTTTCAATATGCCTTCCTTGAACCTGTATTGCAGCAGTTGTTCCAGAATAGGTTCGGTATTTGCAAGGGCAAGAATACAGTTTCTAATATCGCCGGGAGGCAGCATGCCCAGATCCTGCCTCAGCACCCCCGAGCCGCCGCCGTCATCCGCTACGGTAACAACTGCCGTGATATTGGAAGTA
>VEPD01000317.1 GCA_012027035.1 Ruminiclostridium sp.
ACTAACTCACCTGCATGGCGATCATATTTCCGATATGATGGTTATGAAGTATGCAATACAAATAAAGAGGAAGCGCAGCCAGTTTGGCAGGATCCTTCCGGTATATGCCCCGTCTGAACCGGCGGAGGAGTATTATAGGCTGGATGTAAAGGATGCATTCCGCCTTATGCCGATAACAGAAAACCTGTTTCTCGATATTGGCGGCATTGAAATAAAATTTGCGAGAATGAAGCATCCTTATACGGATTTTGCAGTTTCCTTCCAGCACAAGGGGAAAAGATTTGTATTTTCCGGAGATACTTCATGGAATGAAAATTTAATAGCTTTTGCCTGGAATGCCGATGTTCTGATGCTTGACGCAGGCCTTTTCGCAAGGGAAAAGACAAGTGACGACGTACCCCATCTTACAGCGGAGGAATGCGGGATAATCGCCAGGGAAGCAGCTGTCGGCAAGCTTCTGCTAACTCATTTCTGGCCGGAAAATAACATTGACGACCTTGTAAATGAAGCCGGGTGTCATTTTAAAAATACCACAGCTGCAAGGCTTTTACAGGAATATGAAATCTGACCGGTACTATTTGTTCTGTAGTATTCTCCGGAAGCTGAGGCGGTCAAATTTAATATTCCGCTTTTTCCTACCTGAGCTTATATTTCTTAAGCTTTTTGTCAAGCTCTTGTACAAGCTCATCCAGATCCACAGAAGCGCTCTTCATATCTTCTATTGCTTTGAGCTGATGCTCGGTGGTTGCTGCCACCTCTTCGCTTGATGCGGCGGTCTGCTGTGAAACAGAGGAAATGTTTTCTATTGCAACCATTACAACGTCTCTGTTCTTTTGCATTGTACCTACTGCTTCACTTACATTGTTGATTTTTGTCACAATGGAATCTATTCCGTTGGCTATGTTGCTGAATGCTCTGTTTGTTTCATTGACTGCCGCATTCTGTTCCTGGGAAACCTTTTTCATAACCTCCATAGCCTTGATAGCCATCTGGGATTCTTCCTGTATGCTCTGCATCAGATTTGTGATCTCTTCTGTAGACCGTCTGCTTTGATCGGCAAGCTTTCTCACTTCTTCTGCAACAACTGCAAAGCCTTTTCCTGCATCTCCTGCCCTGGCAGCCTCAATTGCTGCAATTAAAGCAAGCAGGTTGGTTAGTTCTGCGATATCTTCTATCGACTCAACAAAGATACCTATATCTTTGGTTGTGTTTGTAAGCTTTTCTACAACAGAGAATATTTTCTCGGAAGTAATAAAATTTTCCTCTGATTTTTTGGACAATATACTGACGGATTCTATACCGACGCTGTTCAATTCATTGATTTTATTGGTCTCATCCATTACGTCGCTATAGCTTTGATAAACGAAATTGATCTGCCCGGAAAGCTTCTCGACAATCTGTACGCCTTCCTGTGCTTCCTGTGCCTGGCTTGATGCTCCCTTGGCTATCTCGTCCACGGTTTTCGATATTTCGTCCATAGCGCTGGAGGCTTCCTGTGCAGTAGTAGCGACCTTTCTGGACGCTTGAACTATTGAAAAGGATAAAGAGAAGAAGCCGTCTATAAGAATCCTGATATCGCTTAAAACAGCGTTGACGTTTGATGCTACACCACCCAACAAACCGTAACTTTTTGAATCTACCAGCCTGGAGAAATCGCCCTGCTTTATTACATCCATTTCACCTGAGAAACGCCTTGCCAGCCCTTTAATGGAAATGTCGATAAAGAGCTTTGTAATAAATGCAGTTAAAAAGCCTGCCGCTACAAGTATAGGTAAAGACTCCCATTTACCTGTAAGAAAACTGGCCACCGAACCGAACAGCAGACCCAGCACCACTGCAAATATTAACGAATATTTTGCGGCATTAAATGCCTTTTTTCCTGGTTTACCCATTGCATGACCTCCAAGTACTAAAAATTAATATAATTAATTTCGATACTAAATTACCAAATTCCTTCTTTGTTTATAATTATTTTAGTATATTACATAAATTGTGTCGAAAACAGTCTAATAGATTTAATCTATTTAGAGTTAACCGTATATTGACAATAAGTGTATGATTGTATACAATTATACATAGATACATGCTAGAGAACAGAGAACAGAGAAAAGCCAAAAAGGAGACTGCCATGCTGGAGTTTAATAAAAAGACCAATACTTTGGAGCAGACACAATACAGATACGCGCTGCAGGACATTCCTGAGCCTAATCTTTACAGGGAAATCTACAGCTATGACGAGATTCCCAAGTGTGCTTTCAACCATCGCAGAGTGCCTATGTTTCCGGCAGATGAGATTTGGATCACCGATACCACCTTCAGGGATGGTCAGCAATCCAGGGCGCCTTATACCGTACAGCAGATAGCAGCTTTATATGACATGCTGCACAAGCTGGGCGGACCCAATGGTATAATCAGACAGTGCGAATTCTTTCTATACAGTGACAGGGATAAGGAAGCCGTAAATAAATGTCTTGAAAGAGGATATAAATACCCTGAGGTAACAAGCTGGATAAGAGCGACAAAAAATGATTTCCAGCTTGCCAGGGATATGGGTATGAAGGAGAGCGGGATTCTTGTCAGCTGTTCCGATTACCATATTTTTAAAAAGCTGAACATGTCAAGGAAACAAGCACTTGAGCATTACATGGGTATAATTAAAAGTGCAATAGACGTCGGTATCAAACCAAGATGCCATTTTGAGGATATTACCAGGGCTGACTTCTATGGATTCGTGGTCCCATTCGCACTGGAACTTAGAAAATTAAGTGAAGAAACAAAAGTACCCATAAAGATCCGTGCCTGTGATACCCTCGGGTACGGCGTTTCATACCCTGGCGCAGCTCTGCCCAGGAGTGTTCCGGGTATCATCTATGGCTTCAAGCATCATGCCGGTTTTCCCAGTGAATTGATAGAGTGGCATGGGCATAACGATTTTTACAAGGCTGTTGTGAATTCCGCTGCTGCCTGGATGTACGGAGCATCAAGTGTAAACTGCTCACTCCTGGGAATAGGGGAGAGGACGGGGAACACCCCGCTTGAGGCAATGGTTATAGAATATGCCCAGCTCAGGGGTACAACCGATGGGATGGACACAACCGTTATTACCGAGATAGCGGAATATTACGAAAAAGAACTGGACTACTCCATACCGGCAAGGACGCCTTTTGTCGGAAAGCATTTCAATGTAACCCAGGCCGGTATACATGCAGACGGTCTCCTGAAGGATGAAGAAATTTATAATATCTTTGACACCGGAAAGCTTCTCAACAGGCCCGTGAGCGTGGCCATAAACCAGACTTCCGGCCTGGCCGGAATAGCACACTGGCTGAACGGCTATTTCGGATTCAACGGGAGCAAAAGGCTTGACAAGAGGGACAACAGAGTGCAGAAGATTAAAGAATGGGTAGATAAGCAATATGTAAACGGAAGAGTGACGGCACTGAGTGACGCCGAGTTGGAAGAAGCAATCAAGAACCTTATGCCGGAGATATATGATTTGGTGCTGTAAGGCAGAGACCAGAGACTAGAGACCAGAGACCGAAGGCCTTCGTTTGTAAAGAGCCGGGGTGATGGCGGACGCTATATTACATAAATAAGGGAGCTTAAATATGGGAATGAATTTGGCACAGAAAATAATTGAAGAACATTTGGTAAGCGGTGAAATGACCGCAGGCAGGGAAATATCTATAAAAATCGACCAGACTCTGACCCAGGATTCCACAGGAACCGTAGCATACCTTCAGTTTGAGGCAATAGGCATACCCAGAGTGAAAACTAAAAAATCGGTTGCATATATCGACCATAATACATTGCAGGCGGGCTTTGAAAATGCCGACGATCATAAATACATACAGACTGTGGCTTCCAGGCACGGAGTATATTTCTCCAGACCGGGCAATGGAATATGCCATCAGGTTCACCTTGAAAGATTTGGAGTTCCGGGTATGACGCTGCTTGGATCTGACAGCCATACACCCACAGGCGGCGGCATCGGAATGCTTGCCATAGGGGCCGGGGGCCTGGATGTTGCAGTGGCTATGGGCGGCGGGCCTTATTATTTGGCAATGCCCAAGGTGTGCAGGGTAAATTTGAAGGGCAAACTCAGGCCGTGGGTTTCAGCCAAGGATATAATTCTTGAAGTACTCAGGCTGCTTTCTGTAAAGGGCGGAGTCGGGAAAGTGATAGAATATGCCGGAGAAGGCATAACTACGCTGACCGTGCCGGAAAGAGCCACTATTGCAAACATGGGGGCGGAGCTTGGTGCAACCACTTCCATTTTCCCAAGCGACGATGTAACCCTTACTTTCCTCAAAGCACAGGGAAGGCAGGAGGAATGGGTCGAATTAAAGCCGGATGCCGATGCTGTCTATGACGAGTGCGTGGAAATAGACCTCGATGAGCTTGCACCCCTTGCCGCCAAACCGCATAGCCCGGATAACGTAGCCAGAGTCAGGGATATTGGCAAAATAAAAATAGATCAGGTAGCTATCGGAAGCTGTACAAATTCTTCATATATGGACATGATGAAGGTGGCTTCGATACTCAAAGGGAAAACTGTCAAGCCTGAAGTCAGTCTGGTCATTGCTCCCGGTTCCAGGCAGGTACTCAACATGCTGGCACAAAACGGAGCGTTGGCAGATATGGTGGCCGCCGGCGCCAGGATTCTTGAGTCGGCCTGCGGGCCGTGCATAGGTATGGGCCAGGCGCCTGCCACCAATGCAGTATCACTGAGGACCTTCAACAGGAACTTCGAAGGCAGAAGCGGGACACCCTCCGCCCAGGTTTATCTGGTAAGCCCGGAAGTTGCAGCAGCAAGTGCGATAGCCGGCGTCCTGACTGATCCCGCTGAATTGGGAAAAATACCTTTGGTAAATATGCCGGATAAATTTGCAATCAATGATAATATGGTCGTGCCGCCGGCTCCCGAAGGCGTGGAGGTAGAAGTGATAAGAGGCCCAAATATCAAGCCGTTTCCAGTTAACAGGGAAATGCCGGATCAGCTTTCAGGGGTTGCCTTGATCAAAGTTGGAGATAATATAACCACAGACCATATCATGCCTTCGAATGCAAAACTGCTTCCTTATAGATCCAATATCCCGTATCTTGCCGGATATTGCCTTACACCATGTGATCCGGAATTTCCCAAAAGGGCGAAAGATAACGGCGGAGGATTTATTATCGGCGGATCCAATTACGGCCAGGGTTCAAGCCGTGAACACGCTGCTCTTGCCCCACTGCAGCTGGGCGTCAAGGGTGTCCTCGCAAAATCTTTTGCAAGGATACATATGGCGAACCTAGTGAATTCAGGCATACTTCCCATGACTTTTGCAGATGAAGCTGATTATGATAAAATTGAGAACGACGATGAACTGGTAATTGATGATATAAGGAAGCAGATTACATCGGGAAATGAACTGATAATACACAACAAAACAGGTAATTATGACATAAAAGCCGGGATTTCATTATCGGAAAGACAGGTAAGGATGATGCTGGCAGGTGGACTGTTGAACCTGACAAGGGCAGAAACTCCGGAATAAAGATAGCTTCCGGATCAATTTTAGTGCCGGAAAGCGGCGGAATGGCGGATAATATGTCAAAGGTTGAATACGATGATGTAGATAACCTGACAGGATCTTTAAGGGGCAAGGTTTTCATCCAGTTGCAGAATGACATTTTAAACGGACTTTATCAGCCCGGAGACAACCTTATAGAAACGAAGCTTTCAGAAGAGCTTGGGGTAAGCAGGACTCCCATAAGAGAGGCGATCCGGCAGCTTGAGCTTGAAGGCCTTGTGCAGTCCATCCCCAATAAGGGCGCAATTGTCAAAGGCATATCAGCCCAGGATATCGAGGATATTTACACGATCAGGATGCTTATTGAAGGACTCGCGGCAAGATGGGCGGCTGAAAAAATTACCGATGAGGAATTGAAAGAATTGAGGGAAGCAGTGGACCTGGAGGAATTTTATACAGACAGGAATGATGTCGACCATTTGATGTTATTTGATTCCAGATTTCACGACATTATATTCAAGGCCAGCAAGAGTAAGCCCCTTATGCACACATTGAGCACATTTCATCATTATGTGCAGCGGGCCAGGATCTCTTCCTTCAATGATCCTGAAAGGGCGCGACTGGCTTTGAATGAGCATAAAGCCATCCTCCAGGCAATAATGGATCACGACGCCGGTAAGGCCGAGAAGCTTACAACAGTTCATGTAAGAAATGCCAGTATGAATCTGCTTAGAAGAAAACAAACCAATGACGATGAGTAATCACGCAGTCCCTCCGGCCAGTATTTGCAGAAAAAGCGGAAGTAATATTTTCAATACCCCTGATAAGTTTTCAGGTCTGTAGGTTTTATTAAAGCGTAAAAGAAAAGAACTATCTATTCGATAGTTCTTTTTCTGGTGACCCATAGGGGACTCGAACCCCTGTATCCGCCGTGAGAGGGCGGTGTCTTAACCGCTTGACCAATGGGCCTTGACTTTATTCGTCCACAAGCAAGTGTTATTATAACATGCAGCGGGTAATAATTCAATAGCCGGGTTGAATTTGAAATATTAATACTATTTGTGCTATAATAGCATCAGATCAGTTTTTATTCGAACTAATTTCATAGTATTTTGATATCGGTAAAATATTATAATCATTCATGAGTAAATACAGTATCCGGTCAGGTTCTTTTTAGGTTAGGGGGAGAACGTGATAATAAAAAAAGTGACCTACAAATTCAGAGTATTTATTTCATTTCTTTTAATTATTGTTATAATCATTGCAATAATAAGTTCTTTACTATATGCCAATATAAGAGCGGTAATGCAGAATGAAGCTATGACCACCAACCTCAATATAATAATTCAATTAAAAAATGCTAATGAAACGATGCTAAAAGAGGTTGGGAAATCTCTCAATCAAATTGTATTTGATAATACTATTGAAACCTTCTCCGAAAGATATCCCCAGATTACTGATTATCGTGAGAAAAAAGATGTATTTGACAGGCTTTCCAATGTAATTACTCTCAACACATATTTCACATCATGTTTTTTATATTACATTAATGATGATAAAGTTATTGACTTGAATATTTATACACCAAGGATGGAAGAACTTGATTCGTCAAAGAACAAGGATTTTATTCTGGCAGTTGAAAAAAAATATCAAGATGGGCTTCAGTCATCCCAGAAATCGCCGTTTTTTCGAATTATTCAGGATGGCAAGACTGAAGTTTATACTATTGTTAAAGCTATAAGACCTACGGATCTATATCCTAATGCTTTATTAATTGTAACAATAAACCCCGATTATTTTAAAGACAATCTAAATACCATTAAAATAGATAGAGAAGCGCAGATTTATATTATGGATGAATATGGTGAACTTGTCTCAAAACTGGATAATGACACCGGAGGTTTTTTGAATTCTCAAAAGCCTGAAGAAAATAAAAAACAATTTTCTCAAAAAGCAGGAAGTTTGATAAAAAATATTGATGGCCAGAATTATCTTGTAACATTTATTACTTCAGAAATGCTTGGATGGAAATACATTTATACTTTACCTACAGTTACTATATACGCTAAAATGCAATTTGTTCAAAAATATACAATAATTCTTGCCGTCCTTTGCCTTTTTTTTGGTATAGCCATATCATTGCTTTTAACAAGAAATTTATATAATCCTATAGGAAAGCTGGTGTCCAGCCTTAAAAAAAACAGTGGTACTTATGAACTTAGTGAGAAAGATGGCCTGGAATATATAGGCAAAAATATTGACAATCTTATTTCCAAGAACAAAAGCATTGAAAAGTCTTTAAGTGAAAGTATGCCTGTTTTGAAAAACTTACTTTTAAGTAGATTGTTGAAAAATGATATCATTCCTGAGGAAAAAATCTGGGACAAGCTGAAATATTACAATACAAAGCTTGACGAAAGGGCGCAGTTCTGTGTTTTTGTTATATCTGTCGACCAGTATGAAGAGATGACGGCGGAGTATACTGAAAAGCAGATCAGTATGCTTGAAATCTATTATATGAAAGAAATCAACGGAATTTGCAGCAGGCATTTCTGTTATGGAGTAGAAACAGTGAAAATGAATAAAAATGAATTAGCTGTTATTTTAGGCGTTGATGCTGAGTTGGAAGCTGAGCGAAGCGTATTCGTGAATAGTATTATTAATGAGATTCATGAAGAAATGATCAGGAACGTAAAGTTTACTATGACAATAGGTGTAGGAGCAATACGTGAAGATATCCTGCACTTGGGAGACTCATACAAAGAAGCTTTGGCTTCCTTAAATTACAGGGCTATAAAAGGGAATAATCAGGTAATTCTGGTTGATGAGCTGCCGAAGTATCGTGATTGGTCTTATATTTATCCATATGACATTGAAAAGGATATTTTTTATTATATGAAACAAGGGGATGGAGATAAGACTCTCCAGGCATTAACGCTATATTTTAACTATGCGCAGGAAAACAGCGCCGATATAATTGAAATCAGGTATGCGTTTTTGCATTTGCTGGAAAGTACCATTAGAACTCTTGGAGAAATATCCATAAATATAGAGCAGATTCCACTGAACCAGTCAAGATTATATAGCGGGCTCATGGCTCAGAAAACGGTTATTGATGCTTTTACCTGGTTCCAACAGCTTCATATGACTGTCATTAAACACCTGAATGAAAGAAAGGACTACAAGGTAGAGGAGATAGTTGCAAAGATTATGGAATACATACAGAAGAACTATACTTCTCCGGAACTATGCCTTGAATCAATATCGGATACTCTTCATCTAAGTGTATCATACATTGGAAAACTGTTCAGGGATTCAACGGCAAAGTCCATAAAGGAATATATTACAGACAAGCGTCTTGAGATGGCAAAATACCTGCTGGCGAATACCGGTTTGAAAGTTAAGGAAATTGGTGAGCGTGTTGGTTATAATAATGACAGATCTTTTATAAATATGTTTAAAAAAAATTACGGCGAGACTCCAGGGGAATACAAAGACAGAAAGGTAAGAGGGATTATTTAGTTTTATGTGCATATTTGAAAAAAGCAAGGGGTTGTAACCTTAAGAATTGGGGGAACTAAATGTTTTTTAAAAAATATATGAAGGTAGTACCCTTATTTATTTTTGTTGTTATAGTATTAGCAGGAGCAGCAATACTTTTTAACATTTATATTGGAACGGGAACAGGTAAAAGCAATAAAAATGAAAGTAAAATTGATTTAAATGTTGAAGGGAACAAGTCAAAAGATGCTACCAGCGAAACTATTATTGGTAATAGCCTGAAATACGATTTAGCCAGGCCTGTAAACGAGAATAAGCCGATAACCTTGAAATTTTGGATAAACGAAGATTGGTCGGATATATATACCAGTCTTATTAATGAATATACATCGATTCACCCCAATGTTATCTTTGATGTAAGTCAGTTTCCCTGGAATGTGTACTGGAACAAAATAAATGTTGCGTTAGAGTCGGGAGAAGGTCCTGATCTTTTTCATATGCATAATGAATTTGTAATTCCAATGCTCCAGTACCTTGAGCCGCTTCCTTACGATGAGTTTCCAATGGAGCAGCTAAAAGCGGATTTCATGCAGGTCGAGACAAGTATGATCGGCGAAAAAATGTATTATGTAAATGTAGGTATTATGACCGGAGGTATATTCTATAATAAGAAAATGTGGGCGGAATCCGGTTTAACAATGCAGGATATTCCACAAATATGGGAAGAACTGAGGACTGTTGCCAGGAAGCTTACAGTTTATGACTCCGGCGGACACATTTTAAGAGCCGGTTTCAGCTTCAACGGCGTTGAGGAATATATTCTTGAAGCTATGAATCTTCAGAGAGGGCAATTTCTTTTTTCTGAAGATGGAAGGTTTTCAAGGTTTAATAATCCAGCCAGTATTGAGAATGCCAGATTTCTGCGAGACCTTTATTATAAGGACCTGGTCGGTGATGCGAAAATGGAACCTGCAAAGGATGCATTCGGGTTCGGCAAAACCGCAATGATTTATGCGTGGGGATGGACGGCAAATGATCTGGATAGAAACTATCCTTCTATCGAATATGGATTCTTCAGAATACCGACCTGGTGGCCTGGCGAGCCTCCGGCATTTGATAGAAATAATGCGGAATGCAGTTTTAGTGTTAATAAGCATTCAGACGAAAATAAAAAGAAAATAGCCTTTGATTTTCTTAAATATTATTTATCCAGCGATAATGCTTTGATTAATGCGGCAAAAAAGGCATACATGGTGCCGAGTAAAATATCGCTTTTAGGGAGGCCTGAATTGAGTGAAAATGTCGTAATCACAGAACAGGCTAAATATATCGACCGGACGTGTTTTCCCGGCATACTCCCAAATGAATTCACAAACTGCCTGAAAACCAGTATTGGCCAAAATTTAATGGAACCGTCCATCACGCCTGAAGAAGTTTTAAGAAGGACGGATATAGCCATCAATAAAATTCTGCCGGCATATAGGTTTGAAACGATGGAAAGAAAATATAAATACGCTGGTGAATTCAAAAAATAAATTGAAAATTACCATAATAGTCTTAAAATACTATTCCTGAATCTATGTTCATAATCGATTTTATCTACGTTTATCAAAAAATACGATTTTTAAATTTGTGCTGCAGGTCTAAACTTTGAATTGTGAAGCGTTTGGCAAATCAATTCAAAGGTGGTGATATATCAATTTCAAATTTATTGCTTAAACGCTGATCAACCTAATCAAATTATATTATAGGAGGTTGTAGCGTGAAAAAGTATTTAAAAATGTTATCGATTGTGGTAACGGCAGTGATGTTTTTTTCAGTCGTAGCGGCAGGGTGTGGAAGCAGCCAGGGTTCAACAAATGATACGAAAACGTCAGATACCCCCAAGGCGGAAGGTACTACAAAGGAAGAAAAAGTAAAGGAGCCGACCAGTACATCTATAAACGGGGGCAAGGATATCACCATCAAGTTCTGGTATGACGATCCCGGGCCGACCGGTTATGCAAGATACAAACAAGCTATTGAAGATTACCAGAAGATTAATCCCAATGTTAAATTTGATATCAACGCCTCCCTGGGCTGGGGAGATTATTGGCAGAAGCTGCCTGTTGCAGTTCAAGCCGGAACAGGTCCGGACATCATGCACTTCCACACGGCGTATACAAACGTGTTCATTCCGACGCTTGCCGCTCCGTATCCGGAGGATGTTCTCCCGGTAGACAAGCTCAAAGCCGAGTTCATGGGAATTGATCCTTTTGTAATCGACGGCAAAATATATACTATTCCTACAGCATATATGACCGGCGCCATGGTATATAATAAGAAGATGTGGGCTGACGCAGGGCTTACCGACAAAGATTTCCCGAAGACATGGGATCAGTTGAGGGAAGTTGCAAAGAAGCTTACTAAGAGAGATGGAGATAATATTATTGTTAACGGCATGGATATCAACGAAGGCTGGCTTCTAACAGCTCTTTCCTATCAGAAGGGTTATTTCCTCTTCAAGGAAGATGGTAAAACATCGCAAATGAACAACCCTGGCGTTATCGAGGCTGCAAAAATGCTCCAGGATATGATCAAGGTGGACAAGGTGTTTGCTCCTTCCACAGGCGCGCCTCATGAAAGAATAGCAAACGGCAAATCCGCTATGGCTTATGCGTGGACATGGATGAACGGATGGCTGAAAGGCAACGCCCAAGGTAAGATTGAGTGGGGCTGGTTTGCAGTTCCTACCTTTGACGGTGCAAAGGTTGTCGACAGAAACGGCCCTGAGGTTTCGCCCATCGTTAATGCAAAATCCAGTGATGAGGCAAAGGCTGTTGCATTTGATTTTATCAGATTCTATCTTGACAGCGATTCATACATAGCAGAGCTCGCAGTCAATTCCGGATGTGCCCCGGCGAAGATCAAACTTGTCAATGATGAAAAGATCAAGGCCGACCCTGTTCTATCCGTAGTTGCTCCCTACCTTGACATGACAATCTGGCTGGGATTCATCCATAATCAGGTGGACCAGAATGTAGGAGGTATTCTCGGCGGTGAAATACTTACCAAACTCACTGATCCTGCTACAGCTCTCAAAAAGTTCGACGACGAGGCTGCGAAGGTAGCTCCCGAACAGAAGCTGACGGCTAAGGAAAGAATGAGCCCCCTTGCCCCTGACCTTAAGTAATATCATATAAACAATAATTAAAAGGCCTCAGCTGCATGGGACTCCTTAATACAACAGAGTCAATTATCAGATTATCCTCACAGAAATAACGCGTTGAATCCTCTGGATTATTTTTCTGAGGCGCATAAATACCGGTAGAAGAATGAAATTGACGCAGCAGCGGCAATAAGGCGTCCCATACAGTCGGCTGATATCATTGAATTTCTAAAGGTGGTTGATTATATGGCAACACATGGCAATACTTTGACAAACAAAAAGACTTTCAGGAAAGTCAGCCCCCAAAAACTCCTTGCATTCTTTGCAATGATAGCCTTACTTCTGTATATTGGCGTATGGAATTATTTTCCAATATTTTACAGCCTTCTAGGAAGCTTCCGGAAATGGATGCCCAATGACAATGTATTTGATTTTGCCGGGCTTGAAAATTATAAGTGGCTTTTTTCAGAACCTCTTTTCTGGGAATCCCTCCGGCATACGCTTTTCACTACGGTAAGCGCCTCGTTTCTGACAGTTGCGCTGGGCTTGATTATAGCCACTATAATTTACTGGCTTCCGAGACACAGGAGCTTTTTCCGCACATCGTTTTTTTTGCCTTATATAACTTCAACCGTAGCAGTTGCAATTGTCTGGAAATATGGGATATATAATACGGATAATGGTGTGCTCAATTCGATATTAAGTATTTTCGGTATACCTTCCCAGATGTTTTTGCTTTCAGAGCACCAGGTAATACCATCCATCATCGCACAGATTGTATGGAAGGATTTTGGTTATGCCGTACTAATTTACTTTGCAGGTCTCAACGGTATTCCAAGTTCTTTCTTCGAGGCGGCAACTATTGATGGGGCTACCCGTTTTCAGATTTTCCGAAGGATCATTATTCCTTTGATAAAACCTACTACAGTTCTTTTACTGATTACCGGTATGATCAATTATATGCAGATTTTCAACCAGGTGATACTTATGACAAGCCAGGCCGGTGGGATGGCTCAAGTTGGTGGACCAGGCACAGCGTCATATGTGATAATGCTTATGATATACCAGCAAGGCTTTATAAACTGGAATTTCGGACATGCTGCTTCCATAGGCTATGTCCTTGCTTTTACAATCCTTGTTTTCACAATTATACAGTTGCGGTTCAGTAAAATGGATTGGGGGTATTAGAAATGAGGGAACTTAGAAACAAACCTTTACGATGGCTGCTTTATGGAGTTCTTTTCACCGGTGCGTTTGTTGCGTTTTTTCCTTTTATATGGATGATATTGTCAAGCTTTAAGACGCCTCAGGAAGCAATCAGTATTCCTCCGACTTTATTCCCGGATTCCTTTACAAATTTTAAGAATTATCAGTTTTTGTTAACTACTTATAATTTTATAACATATTTTAAAAATAGTATATTTATTACCACGGTAAGCATTGCTTCCCAGCTTTATACTGCTGCGCTGTTCGGATATGTACTCGGGAAGATTGATTTCAAACTTAAAAATGTTTGTTTTCTACTTGTCATGTTCTGTATGATGGTACCTAACATAATAAATATTATACCTATGTATAATATGATGGTCAAGTTTCACTGGATTGATTCCTTCAACGCAGTTATTCTAACCAATCTCATAACTCTTTTCGGTATTTTCATGATGAGGCAATTCATGTATACGGTCCCGGATGATATGCTTGAAGCGGCACGGATAGACGGCTGTTCCGAACTGCGGCTTTTTCACCGGATTGTGTTCCCTATGCTCAAGAATCCATTGTCAGCGTTGGCAATACTTCAGTTCCTGTGGGTTTGGGACTCATACCTGTGGCCGCTCCTGGTACTGAACGATCCAAAGAATTATACGGTCGTATTGGGATTAGGCGCATTAAACGGCAGATACGGTACGCCTGTTGAGTTGGCTTTGGCAGGAGCAAGCATGGCTGTGGTACCTGTTCTTGTCATTTACCTCGTCTTTCAAAAAAGGTTTGTTTCGGGTGTAGCTTTATCTGGAATGAAGGCTTGAAAAAAACAGGGATGGGAAGGAAACACTGAAAAATGCACAATAAGAATTATCATCCGATATTATCTGACAAAGTAAGTATTGGAGATAATGGGGTAATATGCCGTTTTAATATACACTGACGTTTGCAAACTCGCGGGATTATGAAAATGAAAGGAGGATGAAGAAAATTATTCTGGTTGGCGCATTTTGCTATTTCTTTTATATTGAGTTTGCATACCGTAGTTTTACATAAAATGCTGATTTAGTATGAATGAAATCATTGAGGAGGTATTGTTAATGGTTAAAAAGAGCAAGGGTATTAAAACTCTATTGTCGGTTTTGATTATAACAGCCTTGGTTATCTCAATGCAAATAGTTGGATATGGCATCAGTACTACTGTTTACTTAAGTGATGTCCAATGGGAGAGGGCTTCAATAGGATGGGGTAATATCCACATAAACCGGAGTGTCGGCAATAACCCGATCACACTTAATGGAGTCAAATACCCAAAGGGGATCGGAACCCATGCAAACAGTGACATAACCTACAACCTTGGCGGTGTTTGCGCTACATTCGATGCTGACGTCGGGGTGGATGACGAAATGACCGGATATTCCACCGTAGTATTTCAGGTTTTTTTAGATGGAGTAATAGCATACGACAGCGGAACAATGAACCCTGGTACTGCCACCAGGAGCATTTCTCTAAATGTAACCGGAGTTCAGAAACTCAGGTTGATTGTTACCGATGCGGGTGACGGCAATAACAGCGACCACGTTGACTGGGCGAACGCCAGGGTGAGTGTCAATTCGGGATACACCTTCCCGGTGCTTCCGCCGGCAGATATCGGGGATGTGAATAACCCGAAGGGCGACTATTATGATTATACGTTAAATTGGTATCCGGAGCGACCTTATATCAGGGATTACACCCAGATGCCCATCACCAAAATCTATCTCGCCAGGAAAGATCCCAGCAATCCATCCAATGCAACAATAGTATATATGACTTTCGAGCAGGCGCTTGACGCAATCATAAAGCTTGATAAACTTATGAACGGCGCCCCCAAGATAGTATATCTCGTCGGATGGCAATACCAGGGACACGACTCGAAATATCCGGCCTGGGCCCAGGTAAACAGCGCCCTGAAAAGAGCCGCGGACGCCACGGCTTTGGACAGCTTGAAATGGCTGATGAACGAGGCTTTCAAGTATAATACCGTAGTGAGTCTGCATATCAATATGATTGACTCGTTCCAGGACAGTCCTTTATGGAGCACCTATAACAGTAACAACATAGTGGCCAAGGAAACCGACGGGACATTAATACCTGGTGAAACATTCGACGGGCAGGTAAGCTACCAGAACGATTATAAAAAAGAATGGGATATGGGTTATGCAAAACAAAGGATAGACGGGCTTCTCAGCATGCTTCCCATCCAGACAGCAGGGACCATTCACATCGATGCCTTCCATTCGGCGGCGCCGTCCCATTGGGATCGCCCCATCAGCCCGCTCAATGGCTATACCCTGACGGAACAGCAGTATACTCAGAGAAGGATCATGAGATATTGGCGCCAGCAAGGTGTTGACGTAACAGCAGAGTATACTTCCATGAGCACCTTGAAACCTGATCCATTCTACGGACTACAGGCAGGATCGTGGCATTCGGGGATCGGAGCGGAGATTCCTTCATATCTTTCTGTTGATACTCCGCTGGAACCAATTGAGGATCAGATCAAATACAATGACTGGAACGGTGTAAGAAGTACGGTGTTTACCAGGTTTGTGCCCTGGTATTACCGGAACAATACTTCAAAAGAGATCGGATTTGAATCCCATGAAGACGGAAACGGCAATTATTTCTATCCCGCACTCTGGAAGGATCAAGCCATAATTGCTTACAGCACCAATGGCTACACCTCCAAAACATGGACTATGCCTCCCGGCTGGAGCACTGTAACCCAGGCTGATCTTTATACTGTATCCGCCAATGGAAATACATACGTGAGTTCCGTATCCATATCCAATAACCAGATAACTTTCAGTATGTCAGCCGGCCAGGCACTCTTGATTGTCCCTTCCAATAGTACGGTACGTCCATCGCAGGTACAGGTAAATCTTTCAAGCTACTTCAACCAGGACGGCTTCAGCTATGATACCAACAGGGCGGACGGAGCCTTTGGGGAAGACAATTTTGCAACATATTCGGCAGACCTGGTTGCCACTAATCCGACTTATGATGGAACTACCTATAGCTTTGGCCCCATGGCCAACGGCAGCATGAATGAAATCAAAGGGGCAGGACAGGTTATAAACCTTACACAAGGACAGTATACCAGTATAAGAATGCTTGGCGCCGCTACTGGAGGGGATCAGACCGGAACCTTTACAGTGACTTATACCGATAATTCTACCTCG
>VEPD01000342.1 GCA_012027035.1 Ruminiclostridium sp.
AATAAGGAGGAGAATTATGGTTTTAACATCAAAGGAACTCATGCTCATTCAAGACAATATCAAAATGACGGAAAACTCAATCAAATTCATGCAAGGATGTGCAGAGATTGCTACAGACCCCCAGGTGAAAGGCTTGTGCCAGTCAATGGCAAGGGATCACCAGAGCGATCTTCAGACTCTGGCCAAACACATAAGCAGTGCAACTATACAATAAGGAGGATGCTAAATGAATAAAATCAGCGATAAGGAAATAACGATGGTACTTTTGGATGAACACAAACTATGTGCATCATCCTTGACAAATCTAGTCCTTGAAAGTGCAAACCAATCTCTGCGGAATGACGCTGCAAATTTACTTACCAGGACATTTCAGCATCAGAAGCAGATATTTGACCTTATGACGCAAAAGGGCTGGTATCAAACTCAAAATGCCAATCAGCAGGATATAAGCAAGGCTCAGCAGGATATAACAAAAGTACAGTCCACTATGAATATGTAGCATGAAACAAACAAAAACAGCAGTTGGGATATCTCCGCTGCTGTTTTTGTTTATTTCAAATTGTGTGTTTCAGAGATATTACTTGTTGCCAGCATAAGTCTGAAATACCTTTTTAACTATATTTCCGCCAACTTTACCTGCATCCCTGGAAGTAAGATCGCCATTGTAACCCTGCTTCAAGTTTACTCCTACCTGATTTGCAATTTCATACTTCATATTGTTGAATGCTGAATTGTTTTTGTTATTTGCCATGTTTATCACCTCCTTAGTAATATTGTGTCTTAAAAAACAACGATTATGACAAGAAAGATTTGGGTTATATTGTGGACCTTTTTGAATTATAATAGACAGATAAATGTTCTTTTCCTATTTCTTCGTTGTAAAGCATTAAAAAATCGTTTATATTGAGTATGGAGTAATATTTTAAGTTCCCCTTGGCATAAGAAAGTAATGGAGTGCGGAAATGGACAAAAAGGCCTTAAGTATACTGGAATTTGATAAAATTGTAAACAGAGTGATCGAGCTTTCAGCTTCTGAGCTTGGCAAAGAATTAGCGGTTGAAATGACTCCGCAAACGGAATATGGCGTAATTCTGGGACTCCTTAAGGAAACAAGCGATGCGGCAAGCTTTACCGTGCGCAGAGGCAGTCCTCCCATGGGCGGTATACATGATATAAGAGGAAGCTTGAAAAGAGCTGATATGGGAGCGATGCTGCTACCGGGAGAACTGCTCAGAGTAGCGGATACTCTTCGCGCATCAAGAAATCTGAAAAACTATTCCGGCAGCGCCGAAATTAGAGACGGGGAAGATGACAATATCGTAAGCGAATTGATAGATGCACTTGAAACAAATAAAAAAATTGAAGATAAAATAAACAATGCCATCATGAGCGAGGATGAGATTTCAGACAGCGCAAGTTCTGCTTTGTCCACTATTCGCCGGCAGATAAAGGATCAGCAGAATTCTATCAAGGACAAGCTTAGTGACATGATAAGATCGTCCAAATATCAGAAATTCATGCAGGAATCAATTGTCACTCTAAGAGGCGACAGGTATGTCGTACCGGTAAAGCAGGAATACCGCAGCGAGGTGCCGGGACTTGTCCATGATTCCTCCGCAAGCGGCGCTACCATATTTATTGAACCTATGGCGGTAGTGGAAGCCAACAACAGCATAAAGCAGCTGAAAATAAAGGAGCAGCTTGAAATAGAGCGGATTCTGCAGGAGTTGTCGGCTGATGTGGGAAGTATTGCAAACCAGTTGAAAGCAAATATGTCCATTATGGGTAAATTGGACTTTATTTTTGCCAAGGCAAAGTTAAGTCTTGATTATAATTGTGTGTGCCCCAAGTTGAACAGCGATAGAAAAATCATTATAAAAAAAGGCCGGCATCCTTTACTGGATAAGAAAACTGTTGTACCAATAAATTTTAATATAGGAAATACTTTCAACACCGTAGTAATAACGGGTCCGAATACCGGTGGGAAAACCGTAACCTTGAAAACCGTAGGCTTATTTACGTTGATGGTTCAGGCAGGACTTCATGTTCCGGCCGCAGAAGGTACCGAAATGAGCATTTTTGAGCAGGTCTTCGCCGACATTGGAGATGAACAGAGCATAGAACAGAGTTTAAGCACTTTTTCTTCACATATGACCAACATCGTAAAAATTCTTGCCAACGCCGACGGTAGGTCCCTTGTGTTATTTGATGAACTGGGCGCAGGCACCGACCCCACCGAAGGCGCAGCATTAGCCATGTCGATCCTTGAAAGGCTCCACGGAACAGGAACAATAACTGTAGCGACTACCCACTACAGTGAACTGAAGGTATATGCACTTACGACCGAAGGCGTGGAGAATGCCTGCTGCGAATTCGATGTTGAGACCCTCAGGCCCACTTATAACCTATTGATAGGCGTCCCGGGGAAAAGTAATGCGTTTGCAATTTCCAAAAGGCTGGGGCTTCAGGAAGGCATTCTGGAAAGAGCAAGAGAATTTCTCTCACAGGAGGAAATCCAATTTGAAGATATCCTGCTGTCTATAGAAAAAAACAGAAGTGAAACAGAAAAGGAAAGAATGAAAGCCGAAAGTTACAGGCGCGAGATAGAAGGCCTCAAAAGGGAAATGGAAGAGCAAAGGCACAAGATAGACGAACAGAAGGAGAAACTGCTCAGGGAAGCAAAAGATGAAGCAAGGAGATTACTTTTGAATACCAAACAGGAAGCGGATGAACTGCTTCAGGAAATGAGGAAGGCGGCGGAAGAGCAGGAAACCATATTAAATAATAAAGCGGCCGAAGAAGTAAAAATCAAACTCCGCACCAGGATTAACAAGATAGAGGAGTCTATGACTGCAGCCATCCTTCCCAGGCAGGGTTATCTCAAACCGCCTGAAAATCTGAAACCGGGTGACAGTGTTCATATAGTCAACCTGAACAGGAAGGGCACGGTCGTGACGCCCCCTGATAAAGATGGAGAAGCTGTGATTCAGGCCGGCATAATGAAAATAAATGTCCATATGACAAATCTGAAGCTTATAAATGAGCAGCCAACAGAGATTTATACTACCGGAAGCGGTAAAATAGGGGCTTCAAAGTCCATGAACATATCCGCGCAGGTTGATATAAGAGGGACCAATGTCGATGAGGCAGTTGAAATATTGGATAAATTTCTAGATGACGCCGGTATAGCAGGACTTGCAGAAGTGATGGTCATTCACGGAAAAGGAACAGGCGCTTTGAGAAGCGGAGTACATCAATTCCTGAAGACAAACGGACATGTCAAGTCCTTCAGACTGGGCAAGTACGGCGAAGGCGAAGCGGGCGTCACTGTAGTGGAATTGAAATGATGAGGCTGGCAGTTTGCAATAATCCCTGTCAGCTGACAATGTAACTTTCCAGAGGCTGCTCAATATTTTGGACAATAAATTTGGCAATCATTTCGGTGGAATTTTTCAAATCTCCCAAATATGATATGGTCTTAATGTTGTTTTTATATTCATTGAGGATATCTGAGGACAATATAGAATCTATAATTTCAAAAAAACTTTTCTTATTCGAT
The DNA here is from genome assembly GCA_012027035.1 of Ruminiclostridium sp. Taxonomy (GTDB): domain Bacteria; phylum Bacillota; class Clostridia; order Acetivibrionales; family DTU013; genus MnB-11. The sequence continues at coordinate 3,560 of VEPD01000342.1, forward strand.
CCGTACCACCCTATCCTGTTCTGAAGGCAGAAATCAATATTCCCCTTCTCGTTGTAACCCGCCCAATGCGTAAATATTATTGGACTCCCGCTCGCAAGAGATTCAAAGGTAGATGAAGCGCCTGCTTTTGAAATGCTCAAATCTGAAATTGAAAGGAGTTCATTCATATTGTTAATAAATCCGAAGATGAGAAGATTTGTTTTTGATTTTACCATACGTTTCAATTCTTCAAGTTCATTTTTCATAGTTTCATTCTTTCCACAGACTGCAATAAGATTAAAGGGAAGCTCCCTCTTGTATATCTCTTTTGCATATTCACAGCTGTTGCCTATTCCTTGTCCTCCTGAACTGATAAGTACGGTAAACTTTGATTCATCAATATGGTATCTTTCCTTTAATGCTTTATAATCTGTACTTAAATCAAAAAATCTCCTGTTGATCGGGAAGGGAAAAATCCGGATTTTGTCCGGCAAAGCTCCCTGCCTTACCAGATACTCTTTTGCATTTTCAGAAGCGACCAGAATATAATCCAGGCTGTTGTCAACCCACCAACTGTGGCCAATTATGGGATCAGTCATATAATCTATAACTTTTATCGGTAACCTGTACTTTTCTCTGGCCATGGAGGAAATAGTACCGCAAAAGAAATGAGTCGAAAAAATGATATCCGGTTTGTATTTATGGATATATTCAATTCCTTTTTTGACAAATTCGTTGAAAAAAGCAGGTACAAATAATCGGCTTTGGGTTAAGGGATGTAAAAAATTCAGGATCGCATTGGCATACTTTGTTGCAGAAGGGTGATCAAGGGCATAATCCCAGGACTCCTTAATAAATTTATCCACCTTTAAAGCGCCGGATTCTTTTACAAAGTCCACCACATCAATCTGATACTGTTCCGGATACATGTTTTCCAATGCGTCCCGTATGGATAATGCAGGCATTTTATGGCCGCTGCCTACTTCAATCATTGGTATTAGTATTCTTTTTTTTAACATAAACACTCCATGGCAATTTATTTATTTAAATTTGTTTAATTTTGACAAGGTTGCATAAATGACCTGATCCATGTTGTAATACTTATATTCTGCCAATCTTCCAATAAAAAGGAAATGACCTGTTTTCTCAAAATCCTTTACTTTTGCCATATATAACTCCCTTTTGGAAATATTCTCTTTAGTTGATACAATATAACATGGTTCGCCATTTTTTTTCGGATATTCAAAACCTATCACCGTTTTTTCCGAATTTTCTCCCGTCATCTGCTTGAATTCGGTGATTCTTGTCCAATCATAATCATTGGGATAATTGACAACCGCCGCCGGTTGAAAATTATTTTTTTCATAGGTTTTTACATCAAAATTCACTGACCTGTAATCAAGTTCTTTAAATTCGAAATTGAAAAAACTATCGAGTTTTCCTGTAAATATTGTCAAGTTCGGAGTAATATCCGCCTTAACACTATCATAATCGGTATTTAGCAATAAAGATATATTTTCGTGCCCGAGTATGTTCTGAATCATAGCTGTATATCCGTTAACGGGCACACCCTGGTATTTATCTGTAAAGTATCTGCTGTCCCTGCTTTCTCTTATAGGTATTCTACCGGCTACATCCGGTAAAAGCATTTCAGGTTCAATTTCCCATTGCTTTACTGTATAATTTCGAAAGAATTTCTGATAAAGCATTTCCCCTACCTGTGAAACGACAACATCCCTGAAGTTCAAAGAAGGGCTGTTAAAAGACGAATTTCTTACTTCGTTTTCTAGAAAGGTTTTTACATCACAAGTTCCAATGTTCAGGCCAAACATTTCGCAGATTGTGTCCCTGTTAATCGGGAATGGAAGGAACATCCCGTCAACATAACTCAGTACTTTGTGCTGATAGTACCTGAATCCTGAAAACCTGTTTACGAAGTCCCAGACGCTTTTATTATCTGTATGAAAAATATGGGGACCATATTTATGAACAGTTATTCCACACTCGCTTTTGTAATCGTAGCTATTCCCGCCGATATGACTTCTTTTCTCCACAACAAGCACTTTTCTGCCGCATTCGGCAAGTACTCTTGAGGCAGTGCTTCCTGCAAGACCGGCTCCGACTACCAGAACATCGCATTTCATTTTGCCACCCATATTTTTCTTTCTAATTTTATTATAGTTAATGTACCTCCACAAAATTTTACAAGAAAGATTTCCTAAAAAAACTGTTTGCAATTAATACTACAGCGCAAGTTACATTACAATATCAGCATTTATGCGCCTTACAGAAATATCGCGAATGCTTCAACGCGTTATTTCTGTAAGGATGAATTGGAAA
>VEPD01000334.1 GCA_012027035.1 Ruminiclostridium sp.
ATTAATACCATTCATTGTAAAATACTATTTTTCTACCGGCAAAATAAAAGAAGGTCTGGGATTGAGTGATAAAATGATTGAGCTCAGGCCTTTCAGGACGGAAGAATGGGAGCAGCTTACCGGCGCCTATAATAGTGTTTTTCAATACTATCTGCAAAACAATAGCAAAGAGCAAAGTCTGGAGATGGTGAACCGTGGACTTGATACCATTCCATGGGCTGCCAGGGTTAATGAAAACAATCTTGATCCATTCATATTTAATGCTGTAACAAGTCAGACATTGGAGAGGTTTGCATATTATAAGGATAATGTAAGTGCAGAAAACATAACTGACATAAATAATATTGTGTTTTATAACCAACCTTCTATGGATGTAGACAAAAATGGCAAACCGGATCAATGGAATACTACATCTTCAGATACTTATATACTGAAAAACGAAAATAATATGCTGAAAGTAGATAAGGTTGCCTCTGATAAAAACAGTTATATCCAGAGCCGTTCTCTGCTGCTCAAAACGGATTCGAAGTATAGAATCGATTTGGAGCTTTATAACGAAAGTGAACTGAACGAAATTCAGTATTTGTTAACAGGGGTGAGCAAAAAGGCTGATACCCTTAAATTACTTAACGGAGTATACTCGGCAGCTGTCACAACTCCTGAGAAACTGGACACTGCTAATCTGAGGATATATATTGATAATAATTGTACAATAAAAGCTTTAAGGATAACAGAGATAAAATAATGGAATGGTATGCGCTTTTTGTTAAAACAGGGCAGGAGGATAAAGTAAAGCAGCGGCTTGAATACCGTTTCAAGGGAAAGCTGACATTTCTGGTGCCTAAACGGAAGCTGCGGGAAAGAAAGGCCGGAGAATGGAAATTTTCCATCAGGACTCTTTTCCCCGGGTATGTACTTGTAAATGGATATGTCGATCAGGACACGATGCAGTTGTTCAAGGACATACCGGACTTATTAACACTTTTGAAAAGCGGAATGGAACCGCTTCGCATAGAGCAGCATGAGATCGAAATTTTGAGCAGGCTTATCTGCAACGGAGAGCTTATAGGCCTTTCATCAGTACTGGTGGAAAATGACAAAGTAGTGGTGGTAGACGGTCCTCTGGTTTCCATGGAGGGCTATATAACAGGTATTGACTATAGGAAGGGCCGGGCAAAAATCAGGCTCAATTTCCTCGGAGAGGAACGTACGGTGGATCTCGGGATAACTGTCCTGAAGCAGTCATTTGAGAATTAAGGGCTTGTCCAGCAATACCTGTACCAAGCATTCCGGCTGATTTTCCGTTCGGCTTCGTTGCTGTCGACTTAGATACACAAAGTACCTGCGTCTCCATCCGCCTTGCCGAACAAAAAATCATCACGGAATCAGATGGCACATTTATTACCAGACAAGCCCTAACATTAAGTTTTAGTTTCAAAAGTCCATATAGGTTGACAAGCAAGCTCTGCTTTTATAAAATTGGAGTGCTATGATATAAACATTTAAGAAGAGTTTTATGTTTATAACGAGGGGGTAATGCATTGGAAGAGATAAGCCTCAGGGAAATTATAGAAATATTTTTAAAAGGAAAGTGGATCATTGCCATTGTTACAGTAGTTTTTATGCTGGCCGGCGGTATTTACAGTTTCTTCATTACGGAACCGGTATATCAGGCGCAGACCATGCTGATGATTTCACCCATTTCAAATGTAACATCAGTGGATAACGAAAACAAATTTTTTGACCTGGTAGGCTCACTTTCCCAATATCCCCAGATGACGATCGATACCTATAAGGAACAGATTAAAGCGCCGGTTATTCTTGATTATATAAGAAGAGAATTGGGATTGGAAAAAACACCGCTTTCGTCAATTGCCGGCAAAATAACAGTGGAGGCTTTAAAAAATACAAACCTGATTACTGTCTCAGTAAAGGATACAGATCCCCAGGTGGCAACAAAAATTGCCAATCTTATAAGCGAAAGGTTCACCAGTTTTGTATCTGAAACTAACCAGAAGCAGGCTGAGAATTCTGCCACGTTTATAAATAATCAGGCAGAGAAGGAAAAGCAAAACCTTGACCAGGCGATGGTTATTTTAAAGGAGTTTTTATCCCAACCAAGGGGTCCTGAGGAGTTAAAGCTGGAGGTGGATTCCAAGCTTCAGCAGCTTACAGATTTCAAAACTCAGATAGTTCAGATAAAAATTGATGAAAATTCAGCGAATGCAGCTTTGGCCAATGCAAAAAGTATATTGAGCGCTACCCCAAAAACTTTAAGGACCCAAAAGACTATTGTGAACGATGAGCTGCTCACAGGTATTGTTAAAGATAAAACCGGCTTGAGTACGAATGAAATTGCAAATATAAAGCTGTCTGATGAGGAGATAAACGATAGCTATATAGAGTTGACAAATAAGGCAAATGAGCTGGAAATTCAGCTAACAACCTTGACTTCACAGCGTACGGATATGGAAAAAGAAATCCTGCTTCGTCAGAAGGAAATAGAAGAACTGCAGGCAGAGCTGGCGGAAAAGCAGCAAAAGTATGATACTTTGAACCATCAGGTGGAGCTAATCAAGCAAACTTATGACGCTTACCAGCAGAAATACAAGGAAGCCATGATCAAGCAGTCGGCAGATATCGGCCAGTCCAGCATCATCATCGTATCCCAGGCGATACCGCCAATGAAGCCTATAGCGCCGAATAAAATGATGAATATAATCATAGCGGCAGTTCTTGGATTTATGGCAAGCGCTTTTATTGTGTTTGTAAAGGATTATTGGAAGAATTCCAAAGTTATACAGCAAGGGGAATCGATTGTACAATAATATATACAGAAAGCCGCGCATGTGGTGTTTCGGCCCGGACTGGGGAATCTTCCATATTACGGATCGTGATCAAAAACACTAAATTATTGACAATTCGATATAAGTAATATAAACTTACATCGTAAGTTCGTTTTTTGAACATGAGATTATGGCAGATGAACCTTCGTTTATATGCAGCAAATATTCTAACAATCAGGGAAGAAGCCCGATAATGGAGCATGATGAAAAAATAATCGGTTATATAGCAAAGGATGAGAAAATATCCCAGAGACAGTTGGCCAGATTATCGGATTTGTCCCTGGGACAGCTGAATCTTATCCTGCACAGGCTTGTGGAAAAGGGCTTCGTCACCATAGAAAAGCTCAATCCAAGGAGCATGCGTTATATACTAACTCCCAAGGGCATAGCAAGGAACACCAGAAGGACGTATGGCTATATCAAAAACGCATTCAAGCTGGTGCTGCTTCTGAAGTCCGAGGTAGAACAGATATTTGGGCATTATACCGCGATGGGCTATACCATCTATCTGGATGGGGAGAAGGATGAAATATATCAGATACTGCGCCAGATTACCGGCGAAAGAAAGTTGCCGCAGGCAGTGTGGATAAGCGGTACGCCCGAACCGCGGGATATGGCTTCGAAACCATTGGTGCTGGTATGGCAGGCAGAGAAAGAAGAGATCTACAAAAAACTGGGCGTGGAATACATTAATTTACTAAACAGAATAGACAGCCTGTAAAAAGCTTCATCCGGCAAGAATTACTGTTTCGGCGTATTCGAGCGGTGGAGCGGCATAGCGAGTACCATGTAGTGCGGGAGATAAAAATTCCCATACGAAATGGCGAAGCTATGCATTTTTGGAAAAATCGTGAAAAAGAGTTGATAGACTAATGGATTTTTTAAGATACAATATTCTTACTGATGAGCTTAACCTCTCACCTCTTAACTAATAAGCAGTGTTAAACTGTAATGATATAGTGTATAATATAATTATTATATATATTGCGTATATTGCGTTAAAAATTGATATGCTGACAGTTATGAATGTTTGAAGGGGAATATATTATGGATATTGCCAATTATGTTGAGCTTGAAAACAGCCTGCAAAAACTGGTGAATATTATTAAGGTACAGCCAGGAATAAAAAAAATTATAGTTTTTGGCTCTTATGCAAGAAAGGAAGTCACAGAGAAAAGTGATTTAGATGTGTTGGTGATCCAGGATACGGATATGCCATGGTATAAGCGTCTTACAGGTTTATCCAGACAGAATGTAAAAGTCTCTGTTGATATGCTTGTTTTTACTCCTGATGAGTTTGAGGAACTTAAGACAAGAACCGGCTCAGTTGTGATTGAAGCTTTAAAGGAGGGAATAACAGTATATGAAGAGCAATCTGCAGTTGGCATTGGAAGATTTAAAGAGCGCATACCTGTTATATAAAGAGGCACTGTACAATACAAGTGGATTTCATTCTCAACAATGTGTGGAAAAGGCATTAAAATTTGTACTTGAAAAACATGATGTATACGTAAGGAACCAACACGATGTACGATTCCTTTTAGACACGTTGAAATCGTATGAGGCAACTTATTTTGAATTTGACAGTGATGTAGACATGCTGCAAATGGTCTACACTGCCAGTAGATATGCAGATGTCTATAGAGAACTTGGAGAAAAAGAGGCACTAGAATTATATACGGCCGCTAAAAAGATATATGACTTTATTTATAAAAAACATGCAACCTGACAGGGTTGAATATGCCTACAAGATATGTAAATTATGAAAAAACACAACATTTATTAGGGGGAAGCGCTAATTGAAGATATCAAAAACTCATTCAAGCTGGCGCTGCTCCTAAATCAATATTTTTACGTTTTATTAAAATAAGAATATCTGGAAAACTTCTTATTACATCTTCCATATTATTTGACAATATTGTATAATATTAGACATAACCCGAATGTCGGCATGCCGACATTCATTATATGGAGGTGTAATAATGCAAGAAAAAGCAAAAGCTTATGAAAAAGGTGTAATTTACAAGTTTAAGCTG